>DASQBH010001628.1:0-4779 GCA_035635315.1 Longimicrobium sp. | reverse complement strand
ACTCCCTCCCGCCGCGAGGCGAAGTGGTTGGAAAACTCCCAGTTCGGCAACCCCAGCGCGCCGATCGCGGCGCGGGCCTGCTCGATGCGCTCCGCGGCGCCGCGCCCGGGATCGAAGAGGAGCCCGGCCACCGTCCCGCTGTGCGCCACCTGCACCCCCACGGCGCCGCTTTCCTTCGCGATCCGCAGCAGCTCCGGCATGTAGCGCTTGGGGCGGTGGCGCTGGGTGATGGTCGTGCTGGCGGTCGCCACCCGGCCCAGCAGGGCGGGGTCCTGCTCCTCCACCGCCCGGCGCAGCAGCCCCAGGATGGTGCGGAAGGCCTCCACCTCCCAGGCGGAGTACGGCATGGGCGCAAGGGCGAGCGTCTCCACCCCGCGCTCCCCCTCCGTGTTCACGCCCAGCACCCGCACCGCGGGAAGGGGGCCGCCCAGGTCCAGCAGCACGCTGCCGCGGCGCTGGGCAAAGAGCACGGCCCGCTCGGACCCGTACATCAGCGAGTCCGACGCGGTTTCGGAGGCCACGGAGAGCCGCGCGATCCACGCCGGCTCCAGCACGGCGCCGAAGGCGTCGGCCACGGCGCGGATGGTGGCGAGCACATCCGTCGTCGACGAGCCGCACCCCCAGCGCAGGGGAACGTCGCCCTCCAGGCGCAGCGAGCCGCCCCACCCGGTGCGCCCCAGCGCGTCCAGCGTCAGCCGCGCGGCCAGGCGGGCACGGGAGCGGTCGCCGGGCTCCACCGTGAGCGGCCCCCCGCGCAGGGGGCGAAAGCGGGCGCGCGTGCCGAAGAGCCTGCACGGCAGCGTGACCAGCCCGTGCTCCAGCGTTCCGTCGCAGGAGTAGAAGAGCCCCTGGACGATCTCGCCGTGGTGCGCGTGCACCTCGCCGCGCCCCACGCGGCACGGGTCCGCGGCGGGCGGGAAGAGCGCCGGGGCGGGCGCGGTGCGTCCGCGCCCGGCGATGCTCCCGGAAATGTCGAGGAGCGGTACGGCTTTCTGTAGCATGACCGTCGTCAAAGGTGTTTCCGCACGTCCGCGGCGTCCGCAAGGGCGCCGGGCATCCCTCCATCACCACCTCGCCCGCATCCGTGACTCTCGTCCTCGGGGGGGCCTGATCGACTTCCTCACCAGCCCCCGCCGTCGTGCCGCCGCAGGGCTGCCTTGCGGTGTGTATCCGCGTTTTCCGCACGGCACCTCAGCCGCCACGCAGCGCCGCGATCCGCCGACGCCGACACCTGATCCGCGTCCCTTTTCCCTGACGGCCAGCCTCCCGCGCCACAGCCGCGGGACCGTCACGATCCGCCGCGTCTCCGGCAGCCATGGCTCGAGCGGATGGTTCGCCAGATCGCGCCACGGGGGATCCGGGGGGCCGGGTGCAGCGCACCGTCGGAAGCATCGGCGTGAATGCACGCCTCTCCCCAAAAAATTCCCATGGCACCCTGCCGCACCGAATCCCTCTGCCGACCCGACGGTCTCACACAAGCGTGTGCGCATCGACGGACCGGCGAGGATCGACACCGTCGTGCCGCGATCGGGGACGACCGACACCGTCACGCCGTGATCGGGGCGAGCGACGTCGCCGGCGCGCGATCAGCCTTCGTCCTGCACGCCCGCGCCGCACCACTCCATCACCGCCATGGCGCTGAACATCTTGTGCTGCGCCTGCACCCAGGCCAGGCTGCGCGGCCCATCCAGCACCTCGTCGTCCACGTCCTCGCCGCGCACGGCGGGAAGGTCGTGCATGAAGACGGCGCCCTCGCTGCCGACGCGGTCCATCAGCGCCTGCGTCACGCGGAACGGGTGGAAGTGCGTCTTCCACTCCGGGTCCGCCTTGCTGACCCCCATCTCCTGCCAGCGGCTGGTGTAGACCACGTCGAACCCCGGCTCCACGCCGTCGATGTCGTGCGTCTCCTCCACCGCCCCGCCGTGCACCGCCGCCAGCGTCCGCGCCGTCGCCAGCACCTCCGGATCCAGCCCGTAGCCGGCCGGCGTGGCGAGGGTCAGGCGCATCCCGGGGATGCGGCTGATCGCCAGCGCCAGGGCCGCCGCACTCTTGTTCCCCTCGCCGCAGTACAGGACCGACACATCCTCCAGCCGGCCGAAGTGCTCCAGGATCGTGGTCAGGTCCGTCAGCGCCTGCGTGGGGTGCTCTTCCGAGCTGAGCGCGTTCACCACCGACATCGACGGGTGCGAAGCGTAGACCCGCATCTCCTCCACGCTCTCGTTGGTGCGCATCACCAGCACGTCCAGGTAGCCGGCCAGCGTGCGGGCCGTGTCCCCGGTCGTCTCACCGGTGGTGGTCTGCAGCTCGTTGGGGCCGAAGGAGATCACCGTCGCGCCCAGGCGCCCGGCGCCCACGGTGAAGCCGGTGCGGGTGCGCGTGGACGTCTTGCGGAAGTAGACGCCCACCGTCCGCCCGCGCAGCGTCTGCGGGTCGCGCCCGGCGCGCTTGATGGCCAGCGCGCGGCGGCAGAGGTAGAGCACCTCCTCGGGCGACAGGTCCAGGATGGACAGGAGGTGCCTGCGCCCCCCGGCGGGGACGTGGACGGCCAGGGGGGGAAGCCGGGGCTCCCCGGGCGCGGCGGCGGACGGAGCGTCGAACGCCAGGTCACCCTTCATCTGCTCTCCTCATGCGGTACGTTGGATCGTTACGGTGGGCTCGGCGCAAAGGAAGTCGGCGCCGGCACCAGCGTGTGGCCGCGCCCGACAGGTCCTCCGGCGCCAGGAGCGCGTTCAGCAGCCCCAGGTGGATCGGGGTAATCTTGATGAGCCAGAAGCCCGGACGCTCCTTAAGCGCCTCTGCAAGCACTTCTGCCGGGGGCGCTTCCGGGAGCAGGCGCACCGGCCGGCCGGCGAGGAGGGGGAGAGGTTGGTGACCGTCAGATCCACCGCCATCGAGGTAAAGACCGGGGCCCCGCTCCCGGAGCCCGCTCCGTACGCCCGCACGCCGCGGTGAATATAATTGCAAAAGCTCTCTGGTGCATGGCCACACTTTGGGACATCCCGTGCTGCCGGAGGTGCAGATGACGTAGCAGAGGTTCTCGGCCAAGACCGCTGTCTCCGGCGCCTCCTCGATTTCCGCCGAGATGCGCGCCCACTCCCCGTCCAGGCTCACCACCCCGGACTCCCTGGCGCGCGGGGAGGGAGGGGGGCAGCCGCTCCTGCGTCGGCAGGTTCTCACCGAATCTGCAAAGACAAACAGCGAAAGGTACAGAGGAAACCGGTTCGTCTCTGTTCCTCTGGCTTTTGTCTGTTCCTCTGTACCCAATGCTTTCCGGATCTGGTATCATACCGGATCCCCAAATACACTCATTGTTCCCAACCGCGGGCTCTCACGCAGAGGAAGCGGAGGACGCGCGGATCGCGCGGGAAATCGCCGCCCCCACCACCTCCACGTTCCCCTTCTTCCACATCGTGTGGTGCGAACCCGGAACGCGCTCCAGCCGGAACGGAGCGCCCCCCGGCAGGTCTCGCCAGCCGCGGCGCGAGTCGCCCGCCATATCGGCGCTGGCGAAGAGGTGGACGGAAACCGGGAGCGGCCGGGGGACGAACTCCGCACAGGTGCGCTTGAGGAGGGCGATCCGGCTCTCCACCTGCTCGGCCTGGGCCACGGTAACCGTTTCGGGAAGGAGCCCTCGCGCCCTGCACGTGGCGATGAAGGCCGGCAGGTCCTGGCCCTCGGTATCCTCCTTCAGCGCCAGGAGCGCCTCGGGCGTCGCCGGCGTCGTGCCGCTGTCCCGGGCCAGCAGATCCAGCACCGTGAACTGCCGCGTCCGCGGCGAGTCCCGCTTCGGCAGGACGGCCGGGTGAGAGGTGTCCAGCAGCCCGACGAACTCCACCGCCCGTCCCGTCATGACCAGCCGCTCCGCCACCGCGTAGGCGAAGACCCCGCCCGCCGACCACCCCGCCACGCGATACGGCCCCTCCGGCTGCACCTCCGTGATCATCCGCACCAGCCGGGTCACCAGGTCGTCCAGGGAGTTGATCTCGTCCGTGTCGTTGAGCGGCCCCGGCAGGGCGTAGAGGGGGATCTCCGGGTCCAGGTGCGGGCGGAGGATCTGCCCGTAGAAGAAGGTGCCCACCCCGTCGTGCGCCACGAACAGGGGGCGCTCGGAGCCGGTCTCCCTGACCGGGATGGCGTGGTTGGTGCCGAGCCACGCGCCGTCCCCGGCCAGCCGGGCCGCGAACTCGTAAAGCGTGGGGTGCGCGAACACCTCGTCCACCGTGGCCGCGGGGTTCAGCGTCTCGCGCACCCGGCTCACCATCCGGACGGCGAGCAGGGAGTGGCCGCCCAGGTCGAAGAAGTGGTCGCGCAGGCCCACCCGCTCCACCTCCAGCACCTCGGCCCAGATCTCCGCCAGCACCTGCTCCGTCATGGTGCGTGGCCGCTCGTGGCCGCGGCGCGCGTACGCCGCGCCGTCCGGCGCCGGTAGCGCCCCGCGGTCCAGCTTGCCGTTGCTCGTGAGCGGAAGCGCCTCCAGCCGCACGTACGCCGCCGGCACCATGTACACCGGCAGACAGGTGTCGAGGTGCGCCCTCAGCGCGTCGGCCGCGGCGTCACCGACGACGTAGGCGACCAGCCGCTTCTTCCCCGGGGCATCCTCCCGCACCGTCACCACCGCCTCCCGCACGCCGGGATGCTCGGCCAGCCGCGCCTCGATCTCCCCCGGTTCCACGCGAAAGCCGCGGATCTTGACCTGGGTGTCCACGCGGCCCAGGAACTCGAGTGCGAAAGTGCGAGAGTGCGAGAGTGCGAGAGTAGAACCATCCGAAGCCTCGCATG
>DASQBH010001627.1:0-9637 GCA_035635315.1 Longimicrobium sp. | reverse complement strand
CCTTCTACGGCGAGATCGTCACCGCGCCGGCGAACCGGTGGATGGAGCTGCAGCGCGGCCGCAACGCGCTGGTGGACCCCGCGCTGCTCATCGCGCTGGACGCCCGCGTGGGCGACGCCATCCAGCTGGGCGAGACCACGTTCACCATCATCGGCACGCTGGAAAAGGTGCCGGGGGCGGTGGGGATCGGGTCGCTGTTCGCGCCGCGCGTGTACATCCCCGCGCGCTACGTGCGGGAGACGCAGCTCATCCGCATGGGGAGCCGCGCGGACTACGAGGCGTACGCCCGCATGCCGGCGCAGGCGGCGGACCGGCTGATGACGGAGCGCCGCACGATCCTGCGCGGCGAACGGGTGGGGATCAGCACGGCGCGCGAGCAGCAGGCGGACCTGGACCGGGCGCTGCGGCGGCTGGGAAGCTTCCTCTCCCTGGTCGGCACCTTCGCGCTGCTGCTGGGCGGCATCGGCGTGGCGAGCGCGATGGGTGCGTACATCGCCCAGAAGCGCGACACGGTGGCCACGCTGCGCTGCCTGGGGGCCACGGCGCCGCAGGTGATCTTCATCTACCTGCTGCAGGCGGGGGTGATGGGGCTCATTGGCGCGGCGCTGGGGACGGCGATCGGCCTGGCGGTGCAGTGGGTGCTGCCGCGGCTGCTGGCGGACCTGCTGCCGGTGGAGGTGGAGACGGCGCTCAGCCTTCCCGCCGTGCTGACGGGCGTGGGCGTCGGCGTGTGGATCGCGGTCGCCTTCGCGCTGCTGCCGCTGATCGCCACCCGCCGTATCTCGCCGCTGCAGGCCATCCGCCGCCGGGTCGAGGCGGACGAGACGCGCCGCCGCGATCCGTGGGTGATCGGCGGATGGGCGCTGCTGGCGGCCAGCATCGTCGCCCTCGTCTTTCTGCAGGCGGGAGAGATGGGGACGGGGATCGGCTTTACCGCCGGCATCGCTGCGACGCTGTTCGCCCTCTGGCTGGCCGCGTGGCTGGTGACCAAGGCGGCGCGGCGGGCGCCGACCGGCGCGCTGGGCTATCCCACGCGGCAGGGGATCGCCAACCTGCACCGGCCGGGGAACCAGACGCGCGTGGTGGTGCTCGCCCTGGGCTTCGGAGTCTTTCTGCTCGCCGTCGTCTACCTGATGCAGAGCAACCTGCTGCGCCCGCTGCGGGTGGACGCGAAGAGCCAGGGCAACCTGCTGCTCTTCGACGTGCAGGCGGACCAGGAGGCCGGCGTGCGGCAGATCCTGGCCGGCGGCGGCACGGCGGTGCTGCAGCGCGCGCCCATCATCCCCATGCGCATCCACTCCATCAACGGCGTCCCCGCCACGCGCCTGGCGCCGGACCGCGGGGGCGGCGAGGCGGCGGACAGCGCGGGTGGGGAGCGCGGCAGCGAGCGCCGCGACGGCCCGCCGGGGAGTGACGACGCGCCGGAAGGGTGGGCGGTGCGGCGGGAGTACCGGTCTACCTACCGCGACACGCTGGTGGATTCGGAGACGCTGCTGCGCGGGCGGATGTGGCGGCCCGGCGCGGGCGGGCAGGCGCGCGGCGCCCCCGCGGAGGTGTCGATGGACGTCTCCGTGGCGGAGGACCTGAAGGTGGACGTGGGCGACCAGATCACGTGGGACGTGCAGGGCGTGCGCATCCCGACCCGGATCACTTCCATCCGCGAGGTGGACTGGCAGCGGCTGGAGCCCAACTTCTTTGCCGTATTCCCGGCCGAGGTGCTGCAAGGCGCGCCGCAGACGTGGGTGATGCTGGCCCGTGCGCCGGACGCGCCCGCCCGCGCCACGGCGCAGCGGGACGTGGTGCGGCGGTACAGCAACGTGGCGGTGCTGGACCTGACCGCCATCCAGGCCGCGCTGGACGACGTGCTGGGCCGCGTTGCCGCGGTGATCCGCTTTCTGGCCGCGTTCAGCGTGGCGACGGGGTTCATCGTGCTGCTGGGCGCGGTGCTGACCGGGCGTCTGCAGCGCATTCGCGAGAGCGTGCTGCTCCGCACGCTGGGCGCCACGCGCCGGCAGATCGCGCGGGTGCTGCTGGCGGAGTACCTGTCGCTGGGGCTGCTGGCCAGCCTCGCGGGGATCCTGCTGGCGGTGGCCGCCGGCTGGGCGCTGGCGAAGTGGCTGTTCGAGGTGGACTACGCCGTCCCCGTGCTGCCGCTGCTCTGGCTGGCGCTGGGCGTCACCGCCCTTTCCGCCGCCGTGGGCCTGCTCGCCAGCCGCGAGGTCTTTCGCCACACCCCCCTGGAGGCGCTGCGGGAGGAGTGAACGGGTGAAGGCGTCGTCGGCCGAGTGCCTCCCGGGCGGGTGAACCCGCGGCTGCGGTGCTCGGCTGAGGGCCCCTCACCCGCTCGCTTATGCTCGCACCCTCTCCCGCAAGCGGGAGAGGGTATAAACGTCGCAACCGGCGGCGGCGCGTCCCCGCGGCATTCCCGGTTGATGCGCCCAACCCCGCTACGCGCGCCGGCCCCTGCCGACCCGAGCAGGTGAAGCCCCGCCGGGCGAACTCCGCGAGCCCAGGGCGGGGCTTATGGCAGTTCCAGCCGCGGGCTTCAGCCCGTGGTGGGCTTCGTTCGCGTCGCCGCCGTGGTTCACGCCGCCGCCGGAGGCTCCTCGCCGGGGGCGGGGGTGCGGAGCTCGACCAGGAGTTTGAGGACCATCTTGCGGATCGGGCCCATCAGCGGAAGGGTGGAGAGCTGGATGAGGCGCGCCACCAGGTCCACCGTGCGCTCCATCAGCCTCCAGGTGCGCACGCGGCCGGGGGAGCGGTCGTGGATCCAGAAGAGCACGATCCCCATGTGGTACGTCCACAGCAGTTCCGGCAGCTCCGCCTCCAGGTCCTTCGGCAGCTTGCGGTCCTCCGCGCCGCGGACCACCTCGGCGAACAGCTCCGTCGCTTCGCGCCGCGCGGGGAGCGACTCCTCGCTGAACGGGTTCAGCGGGCTTTCGGGGTCCGCCGCGGTGCGAAAGAGGATGCCGGCAAAGCGGTGGTAGGGCTCGATGGTGCGCAGCTTGGCCTGCATCACCCCCAGCAGCCGGTCGCGCAGGGTGCGCTCCGTCCGCAGCACCTCCTCCGCCTCGGCCAGGTGCTCCTGGTGGGTGCGGCCGTAGAACGCCTGGATGAGCTGTTCCTTGCTGCGGAAGTAGTAGTACGCGCTCCCCAGCGCCACGCCCGCCTTGTCGGCGATGGCGCGCATGGTGGTTTCCTCGTACCCCCGCTCGCGGAACAGCTCCAGCGCCGTCTCCAGGATCAGCGCGCGCGTCTGCTCGCCCTTCGCGGTCTTTCCCGCCGCCTCGGCCATCCATCCTCCTTGGGTTCGCTCCCGCTCAACCTGCACCATCAGGCGGCGATGGCGCAACGGAGCGTCGCGTCCGGAGGCCGTCACGGGCGAAAGCGCCTGCACAGGGCGCGGCGGGCGCCCCCCGCCAGCCAGGCCAGGGCAAAGAGCAGTGCCCAGGCAGCAGCCAGCCACACGCCAAGGTACAGCAACACCACCACTGTCCATCCCAGTTGTTCGAGCACCGCGTACATGCGCGTCACTCCCGCCGGGCGCGGACCGGCTCGCGTCGGATGCGGCCCGCCAGCTTCGACAGCGCGAACAGGATGGCGTAGAGAGCGACGAAGGGGGCCACCAGGATCAGCATGAAGCACAGCAGCAGCGCCCCCCAGAAAAACACGCCACCCACGACCTCCAGGACGTCCATCATCCCCTCGCCCGGGTGTGGGTGCGCCAGTGGCGCATGTACGTGAATACGACGAGGTTGAGAAAGTGCATCATCCCCAGGACGAACAGCACCGTCCCGATCTTTCCCGCCAGCGCCTCCAGGCTTGACCGCGCGCTCACGACGTCCGTGTTCATCCGCAGCGCCAGGCACACGAACGCGAAGTTGACGAGGTAGAATCCCGCCACCAGCAGGTGGTTGATCGACAGCGCCAACTCCTGGTCGCCCCCGAACACGTCCACCAGGAACCGCTGGCCGTTGGTGAACAGCGTGCGCGCCACCCACATCGTCAGGGCGATGCTGATGGCCAGGTACACGCCGTAGGTAATGACGGTGACGTCCATCGCTCCATCCTTCGCACAGGTTTCGAACGCGTTCAATTTAAGGTGTCGGAAGGGTAAGCCGTGCGGAGGTGTCGCGCAAGGGTTTTGTTGAACGCGTTCGATAATGCTCGGCGTGGGTTGCGGGCCGCCGGTCAGTCGCCGAAGTTCGATGCGCGAGAGGGGGATGTTCGGCACCTGCGCGGAGGGGGACGATGCGGGCGAAGTTCCACACGCTGGACGTGTTCACGGACCGGGTCTTCGGGGGCAACCCGCTGGCGGTGTTTCCGGACGCGGAGGGGATCGCGCCCGAGACCATGCAGCGCATCGCCCATGAGCTGAACCTCTCCGAGACGGTGTTCGTCACCGGGGCGGAGGGGGCCACGTTCAGCGTGCGGATCTTTACGCCGCTGGGGGAGCTGCCCTTTGCCGGGCACCCCACGGTGGGGACGGCGTTTCTGCTGACGATGCTGGGGCGGGTGCCGGCGGGCGAGCGGGTCGCGCGGCTGGTGCTGCGCGAGGAGGTGGGGCCGGTGCCGGTGGAGGTGCGGATGGAGGAGGGCCGGCCGACCTTCGCCATGTTCGCCGCGCCGCGCATTCCCGAGGCGGGTCCGCCGCATCCCGCGCCGGAGATCCTCGCGCGGGTGCTGTCCATCGACGAATCCGACCTGGGCGGCTCGCTGCCGACGGCCAACTACTCCGCCGGGGTGCCGTTTCTCTTTGTCTCCGTGCGCAGCCGCGACGCGCTGGCCCGCGCGCGCGTGGACATGGCCGCGTGGGAGCGCCACGTGAAGGACGCGTGGGGGCCGCACCTGTTCGTGAGCACCGACGATACGGGCGAGGAGGGCGTGGCGCTGCGGGCCCGCATGTTCGCGCCCGCCATGGGCATTACCGAAGACCCCGCCACCGGTGGCGCGGCCACCGCGCTGGCCGGCCTGCTGGCCGCCCGCGACGCGGGCGCGGACGGAACCTGGAGCTGGAAGGTGCTGCAGGGCGTGGAGATGGGCCGCCCCAGCCGTATCCTGATCGAGGCGGACGTGCGCGACGGGCGCGTGGCGCAGGTGCGCGTGGGGGGCGCCGCCGTGCCCGTGAGCGAGGGGGAGATGACGATTCCCGACGACTGACCGCACGCCAGAAACCGCCGCCGAACCCCTCACGTATCCCGGCACGCCCGGCCGTGGCCCCACCGCGGCCGGCAGCGCCCCACCCCATCGACCCGCTTCTCCATGGAACGCCTGGCCGGAATCGCGGAAGACGTTCGGCACACCGTGCACGTCTCCGCCGGGGGCAGCCGGACCGACCATCTGGTGCTGTTCGAGATCGGTGGCACGCGCCTGAGCTTTCGCGGCAACGCGCCGGTCGCGATCAAGGAGGGAGACGACCTGGTCGTTGTCTGGGAGCCGGGGGACAAGGGGTTCAACACCGTGCTCGCCTTTCACAACCGCACAGTGGATGCGCATGATCACGACGTCTACGCGGGCGGCTGCACGGGGTGCGGGTGCAGCGTGGTCGTTCTCGTCATCCTGGCCCTGGTCATCGGGTGGGACGCGGTGGTGCAGCGCGACTGGGTGTTGGGGGTGATCGCGGCCGTCATCGCGGTGGTGGTGATCGCGGCCCACCTCGCGGGCCGCATAAACGAGCGGACGACCGCGGACAAGCTGGACGAGGTAAACGCGCTGCTCGATGAGGGCAGCGGGTGAAGGACGCATCGCGGCAGCGAATCGTGCCGCCGGATCCCGTGGCGAATGAATTCGCGGCTGGGAAAACGTAATGTCCGCCTTCGCGGACGGGTCCCTGCCGCACGCCGGCGAAGTGCCTCGACGACCGGATTCCGCAGGTGAAGCCTCGCGCGGTTTGCGAGGCTTTTGGCGTTTGTTGCGGCGGCTTCAACCGCTCGTCAGGCAGGGGCCGGCGGCGTCCGCGCGCTTTCGTCCACTGAACGCGGCGGACGTTCAATGAACGCGTTCGGAGGCGGATGGGGGGCATCATCTCCAGCCTGCGCTAGCCACCACATCCACGGCTCCCCCATCGACTTACATCCAGCTACGGCTACAGGTGTTCCTCGGAACGCGCGATGCCTCGTCAGGGCGGCCACGGGGCCGGACGTCTTCCTGCGCCGCATCGCGTCACCCATCCGGGAGGTCACCATGATCCCACGCCATACGATTCTCCTCGCCGCGCTCGCCCTGCTCCCCCTGGCTGCCTGCGCAAGCGGCGGCAGCGACGAGGGTGCGTCGGCCACCGCAGACGTCATGGAAGAGCCGATCTCCGGCGGCCACACCTACGCGCCAACGACGGTTCCCGTGCTCAACACCGAGGAGTACGCGCACGTCGCCGAGAACGGCTTCCGTGACGCGCGCGCCACCCCGCTCTCCACCTTTGCCATCGACGTGGACCGCGCCTCGTACGCCAACGTGCGGCGCTTTCTGGAGCAGGGGCAGATGCCGCCCGCCGACGCCGTGCGCATCGAGGAGCTGGTCAACTACTTCGAGTACGACGATCCCGATCCCACCGGCGCCGAGCCGTTCGCCGTGCGCACGGAGGTGGCCGACGCGCCGTGGAACCCGCGGCACCGGCTGGTGCGCATCGGCATCCAGGGGCGGCGGATGGACGTTCGCGACATGCCGCCCAGCAACCTGGTGTTCCTGGTGGACGTCTCCGGTTCGATGGAGGGCGACCTGCCGCTGGTGAAGGCCGCGCTGGGCCGCCTGGTGGACGAGCTGCGCGATCGGGACCGCGTGGGGATCGTCGTCTACGCCGGCGCCGCGGGGGTGGTGCTGGAGCCTACCTCTGATCGCCGCGAGATCCTGGGCGCACTGGACGAGCTGCAGGCCGGCGGCAGCACCGCCGGCGGTGAGGGGATCCGGCTGGCGTACCGGCTGGCGCGCGACGCGTTCATCCCCGGCGGCAACAACCGCGTCATCCTGGCCACCGACGGCGACTTCAACGTGGGCGTGACCAGCGAGGGCGAGCTGGTGCGGCTGATCGAGCAGGAGCGCGAGGACGGCATCTTTCTCACCGTGCTGGGCTTTGGCACCGGCAACCTGGCGGACGCGCGGATGGAGGCCATCGCGGACCACGGCAACGGCAACTACGCGTACGTGGATGGCGAGGACGAGGCGGAGAAGGTGCTGGTGCGCGAGATGGGCGGCACGCTGTTCACCATCGCCAGGGACGTGAAGGTGCAGGTGGAGTTCAACCCCGCCGTGGTGGATTCGTACCGGCTGATCGGGTACGAGAACCGGGTGATGGCGGCCGAGGACTTCAACGACGACCGCAAGGACGCGGGCGAGCTGGGCGCCGGCCACACCGTCACCGCGCTGTACGAGGTGGTGCCCGCAGGTGGGGGAAGCGGCGGACGACCGCGCGTGGACCCGCTGCGCTACCAGGACCGCCGCGCCCGCGCCGGCTCGGAAGCGTCGGACGAGCTGATGACGGTCAAGCTGCGCTACAAGGAGCCGGAGGGTGGCGAGAGCCGGCTGATGGAGCACGCCGTCCGCGACGGGGGCCGCCCGCTGGACGTCGCCAGCGACGATCTGCGCTTTGCCGCCGCCGTGGCGCAGTGGGGGATGCTGCTGCGCGGCTCCGAGCACGCCGGCCGCGCGTCGTACGAGGGCGTGGTGGAGCTGGCCCGCGGCGCCCTGGGCCGCGATGAGCACGGTGACCGTGCCGCCTTCGTCCGCCTGGTGCAGTCCTCCCGCCGCCTGGGCTCGCGTTCGGGAGATGCGGACGAGCGGCGGGCCATTCCTGTCGACGACGCCCCCCACGGCCACTGACGCGAACCGCCGACGTCCCCTCCCCGGCCCTCCCCCACAAACCGCGGCAAACTGCGTGGGGGAGGGAGAGCGGCAAAAACCGGAGGCTGGAACGAAATTCTCCCATCCCTGCGATCCAGGGAGCCCAGGGGCGGCGAAAACCAGCTGATCGAGCGCGTCCAGGATCCGCGATCAGCCCGGGACGCGCTGGAACGCAATGGGCGCAAGGCGCATGTTGGACGCGCTCACGCCTGTGATGCGCCCGCTGGCGTCGCGGCTGAATACCAGGTACCAGCGCGGATGGTCGAAGCCGTCGTCGAACAGCGGCGTCATGGGCTCGTCGGCCGTCCGTGGCCTGCGTAGAACCAACCGGCCGTCGTTCCACACCACCTCCCAGGTCACCCCCAGGTCGTCGCTGCGATACAGTCCGGCATAGGCCGCGAGCTTCGCCGCATCGTGCACGGCCTCACGCCGCCGCTCGTACACGTCGTCAGGGCCGGCCGCGGCGCTGCGGCTGATACGGACGGGAAGGGTGCCATTCGCGGGGAGAAAGGTGTACACCGTCGCGCCGCGGGTGGATTGAAAGCGCAGGTTGCCCAGCGGGCGAAGGCTGGTGGAATCTCCCGTGTCCGTAACCAGCACCAGTTCCCTGCCGCTCAGCCGCACCGACAGGGTCGCGCCCGCGGACGGGCTCCAGAAGAAGCCGGTGAACGTGGCGAGCCCGGCGGCAGCCGCCTCATCCATCACGGCGGAGTTCCGCCGGGGCGCGGGTGGGGCGGGGGGCGGTGCATGCGGCAGCATGAGCTCCATCACCCGCCGCGCCAGTCCGGGGGCGCTGGTTCGCACGTTACACAGAACGGCGACGGCGATTCCCGGGTCCGGCGCCATCTCCAGCGCCGACACATACCCCGCGTGGGCCCCGCTGAAGCCGACGGTCCGCTGCCCGGCCACCTGTCCTGTCTCCAGTCCCATCCCGTGCGCCAGCGTATCGCCGTTGGAGAGTGTTTCGCGCCGGAGCAGCGGCGATGTGGGGGAGCCGGGTCCATCCGCACCGAACTCCAGGTGGCGCGCCCAGCGCAGCAGGTCTTCCGCAGTGGTGAACAGGCTGCCGGCACCGCCGGACTCGGCGTTGGGCGAGGCCGTGCGAAAGCCCCCCGGTTTCGCGACATAGGCCGGGACGCGTCCGGGGATGACGTCGTCGTACCCGGTGGGAAACCGTGTGCGGTCCATGCCCAGCGGGGCGAAGACGCGGTCGTAGGCCAACTCCTCCAGAGGGCGACCGGAAACCCGCTCCAGCACCCGCGCCAGCAGCTCGTAGTTGGTGTCGCTGTAGCCGTACCGCTCTCCCGCGGGAAAGCCGGTGGAGCGCTGGCTGGCGATCAGGCGGAGTGTGTGGACGTCGCTGACGACGTCGATCCAGGGATCGATCCCCCCCAGGCGGAGCAGTTCGGAAACGTCGTGCAGCCCGCTTGTGTGGTAGAGCAGGTGGCGGATGCGGATGGGCGTCTCGTACTCCGGCAGTTCCGGGATGACCTCCCGGACGTCATGGTCAAGCGACAGCCGGCCCTCCCGGACCAGTTGCATCACCATGTACGCGGTGAACTGCTTGGCGATGGAGCCCGCGTTCAGCACCGACGCGGTTGTAAGCGGCGCTTCCAGCTCCAGCGAGGCGCGGCCGTACGCCCGGGAGAGAACCGTCGCTTCCCCCTGTGCCGCCGCGACCACGCACCCCGGCAGGGATGGCCCGCCCAACCGCAGAAACAGCGAGTCTATCCGCGTTTCGAGCCCGGGCTGCGCCGTCCCCGTGCGCGGCGCGCCGGCCGCGGAAAGGGAGAGGCCGATGAGG
>DASQBH010001626.1:0-4496 GCA_035635315.1 Longimicrobium sp. | reverse complement strand
GAGTACCGGCCCGACTCCGCCGCGGGGCGCCGGCTGCTGGCCCACGAGCTGACCCACGTGGTGCAGCAGGGCGGCGGAGCAGCGGTGGGCTCACCGTCGCGCCCGTTCGGCCTGGCCGGGCCGGCGCCCTCCCCTGATGCGCCGGCGGGCGTGCCTGCCGTGCGGCAGGCGCTCTTCGATCCACCCGCCACCCAGGCGGGGATGCGGGTCGCACGGCACGTGCTCGGCGCCGATCTGCTGCAGCGCGACGGGCCCGCGACGACATCGCGGCCGCTGCGTGTGGGGGTGATCCCCGTGCGTGAGTTCATCCGGCACGTCGAGACGGTCGAGCGTGCCTATCCCGCCCGATCCCCCCAGGAGATCCTGACCCTGATCCGGAGCCTCTATTACGGGTCTGCGGCGGGAAGTCCGGGCTTTGACCGGCTTATTCCCGATGCCCCCAGCACGGGCGCGGTGGAGACGTGCACCGACTCGGAAGGAACCCGCTGCGAGGAGCCGGTCGGCACCTGCATCTGCGTCTACGCCGAGGGGCTCGCCATGAGCGTAGACCAGCTGCGGCAGGCAGTCTCGCGCCTTCGCCAGCATGCGGACGAGAACGAGATCGCCGACAACCCCTCGCCATACATCGAGGTCGGTAGTGACCTGATCGACGTCGGCCACCTTCTGGTGGGGGTGGACGCGGTGCTGCATCCACGCACCGAAGATCCCTTCCGTTCGCACGGACTGACCAGCGCGCCCGGCCCCGCGACGTGGGAGGGAGACGTGGGTGCAGGCATGGTGTACCTGGCGGAACACCAGGCCAACGGCCGCAAGAGCCCTGACGTGAAGGGCAACCCCTCGCCCACGGTGGCGGACTACTACCGGAACTCCGCCCCGATGAGCGACATCCTGGGTGACGTGGATGCGTTCGGCATGGCTTCCCTGGTGGGACCGCAGACGCTGTCCGGCGCGCTGCGCTACTACTACGTGAGCGAATCGGGCGGCTCGCCGCGCTACCAGTACAACCGATGGGCGGGCTTCTGCGCGGCGGCCGGCCTCACCTATACGCAGAGCGGGAGTACGATCGCCTGGACGGCGGCGGCCAGGAAGCTGGTGATCGACCGGATCACCGCGTTCGCGAACCTGTTCCAGGGACGCACACGGCCCATCACCGCGATGACGATCGGCATCACCCCGAGCGCCTGGCCCACGGCCGGAGCTTTTGCCGACCTCTTCCTGGCCGACGTGAAGCGCCGGCTGGAGCAGGAGATCGCGGCAAACGCGGCTCCGTCGACCTCCTCGTCCGGACCGTGAGGCAGTCCTCACCCGTCCGGCAGGCACGGCCTTCACGGCCCCGGCGCGGCTCGACCGGAGCGACCGGGGCGGTGTGGCCACGTTGCCGGCGCGATCTGAAGCTGCGGCTCGAAAGCGCCGCCGTGCAGGACGGACGGGCGGCCGCAGCGAGGGCCGGGAGGGAGCCGCGCCGGAGGTGCCCGCGGGAGGGACTCGCAGCCGCGTGAGTGAGGAATGGAGCGCCAGCAGACCACCAGGACCGAGCCCCTCGTAAACCGCGCCCCGGACCGTCCCACGTCCGGCACCGCGGCGTCCGTGCACCCCATCCTGTCGCTGCAGCGCAGGGTGGGGAACCAGGCGGCCGCGCGCATCGTCCAGGCAAAGCTGCGCGTGGGCCCCCCGGGCGACGTCTACGAGCAGGAAGCCGACCGGGTGGCCGACGACGTGATGCGTATGCCCGAGGGCGGCCCGGTCGCGGGGGTGCAGCGGCAGGCCATCCGCGCCGTGCAGGCCAAGTGCGCCGACTGCGAGCGCGAGGAGGCCGAGACCGCCCGCACCCTCCAGCGCGCACCGATCGCGGCCACCGAGGACGACGAGCCGGAAGAGGAGCCCGCCGCGCTCGCCCAGCGGGAAGAACGGGGGGATGCGGACGACGAGGTCGCGCAGCCAGCCCGCCTCGCCCAGCGCGAAGCGCGCGAGGAGCCGGAGGAGGAGCCCGGCACGGCGGTCGCCCAGCGGCAGGAACAGGCGGATGTGGGCGATGAGGTCGCGCAGCCCACCCGCCTCGCCCAGCGGCAGGAACGGGAGGATGCGGGCGATGAGGTAGCGCAGCCCACCCGCCTCGCCCAGCGCGAAGCGCGCGAGGAACCGGAGGAGGAGCCCGGCACGGCGGTCGCCCAGCGGCAGGAACGGGGGGATTCGCAGGATGAGGTAGCGCAGCCCACCCGCCTCGCCCAGCGGGAGGAACGGGAAGATGCGGGCGATGAGGTGGCGCAGCCCACCCGCCTCGCCCAGCGAGAGGAACGGGAAGATTCGGCCGATGAGGTAGCGCAGCCCGTCCGCCTCGCCCAGCGCGAAGCGCGTGAGGAATTGCAGGCGGAGCCGGCCGCGGCGATGGCGCAGCGGGCGGAGGGTGTGGCGGACGAAGACGAGGCCGTCCAGCCGCTCCTCCAGGCCAGCGCGGCGCGCGCGGTGCCGGCGGTGTCGGCGCAGGTGGAGTCGCGCATCGGCGACGCGCGGGGCGGGGGAGACGCCCTGCCGCCGGAATCGCGCGCCTTCTTCGAGTCGCGCTTCGGCTCCGACTTCTCGGGCGTGCGGGTGCACACCGACTCGCGCGCGACGTCGACCTCGCGAGAGCTGGGTGCCCGCGCCTTTACCGTGGGCACCGACATCTTCTTCGGCGAGGGGGAGTACCGGCCCGACTCCGCCGCGGGGCGCCGGCTGCTGGCCCACGAGCTGACCCACGTGGTGCAGCAGGGCGGCGGCACGGCCACGCACCCGGCGTGGACCCCGTCCCCACGCGAGGAGCCGGTGGTCCGGCACGGCGACGAGCTGCAGGCGCCCGAGCCGGATGCAGGCCCGCCCGCCGGAGGCGGCGCGTCCGCCCCCGTTCCCCCCGCCGAACCCGGCGGCACCGGCCCGGACCTTCCGTCGGAGCCCGGCGAAGGACTGGGGTCGGGGCTGGGCTGGGCGGCGGCGCTGAACCTCGTTCCGGTGGAGGCGCGCGAGGCCCACCGTGAGGATGCTTTCGACCCGGGGGTGATGCCGCCGCGCCGCGGCGATCAGGACGGCGGCGACCTTCTCGCCGGCCCCGGTGCGGACGCTCTCTTCGTACACTCCGCGCCGGGGGAGCGCGGGGGCGGGAACCTCGCTCCCGCGGCCGTGCAGACGCGCGACCCCTTCTTTCAGCCGCGCACGCCGGCGGCGGCCACGCAGCCGGCGGAAGGCGCCCATCCCCTCTTCGCTCGTGCCCGGCCGCTGCTTCAGGGTGCCATCACGTTCCAGCCGGCCCCCGGAGGCCTGCTGCTCCAGCGCCAGACGGAGGGCACGGAGGGCACGGCCACCCCGCAGTCGGGGGTGACCTTCTGGTTCAGCGTGAGCATCAGCCGGGTGCTGGACGCCGACCAGCTCCTTATCGAGGTCGTCAGGCAGTACCTGCGCGTGGACCATGCCGCAGCGGCGCGCGCTGCGCAGCGGTGGAGGTGGAGGGGCGAGGCTCCCACCGTCACGGAGGAGCACGTGCGCCAGGGCTACATCCTGGTGCGCGTGCACGACCCCAACGTGACCGCCGCCAGCCCCGAAGAACGGCGCGAGCGCGGCGAGTACTTCGCCGGCCTCTCGGCCCAGGACCAGTCGGCGATCAACGCCGAAACCGACCGCCAGTTCTGGGAGCGCACGCGGTACCGCCCCGGCCAGCGGCTGGGACACTCCCGCGACGACCAGGCCATGGCCGGCTACTGGCGGGTGCTGCGCGACGAGCTGGTCCGGCAGCGGCAGTCCATCGAAGCCCTTCCCGAGCCCCTGCGGCGGCTGCTGTTCGACGAGAACGGGACGCGCACCCTGCGGCCCCAGGACTACGCCACCGTGCTGCGCATCGCCGCCCGGCTCTCCGCGCTCACCCCCGCGGAGCTGGCGGACTACCGCAGCAAGGTGAACGCAGAGACGACGGACTGGAGCGCCCTGGAAGCCTCGGTGGAGCGGTACCTGGCGGAGCGGGCCGCGCGCCGCCAGTCCGTGGCGGAGCGCGAGGCCATCCGCACCCGGCTGTACGGGCTGGAGGATCTGTACCGGATGCTCGGCGAGTATCGCTCGCTGCAGACGTCGGTGCGGATGACCCCCGCGCGCGACGAGTTCGGCGTGAGCGACCCGGTGCGGCCACAGATGGACCGCGCGCTCCGCGATACGGAGACACGGCTCCTGGCCGGCCTTCGCGCGCACGGCTTTGCGAGCATCGAAGAGTTCGAGGCGGCCATCCGCCAGTACGCGGACGCCTTTGAGCGCGAAACGGTGGCCATCGCCGGCGACCTGCTGGCCCGCTACGAACACCTGCTCTTCCAGGCCGAGCGGCAGTACCGCAGCCCCGCCGCGGTGCAGGCCCTGTATCGGCAGCTGGCCGGCACGCAGGCGCGGCGGCACTACGAGGAAGCCGAGGAGCACGCCGCAACCGCCGCCAACATCCGCCCCGACCCCGACCTGCACCGCTACATGCCGGGCGAGTGGGAGAT
>DASQBH010001625.1:0-9682 GCA_035635315.1 Longimicrobium sp. | reverse complement strand
GAGGAAACGGCACGAGAAACTCCGCTAACTCTGCTAACTCTGCGTGAGGAAAGTCTTTTACCGGATGCGGCGGATCACGCGGGGCGGCCCAGCCAGGCGAGGGCGCGGTCGGCGGCGGCGATGCCGCGGTCCTGGGCTTCTTCGAAGAGCGACAGGCCGCTCACGTCGGAATGGGCGTAGAAGACGGGACCGGGGGCGCGGGCCAGCGCCTGGCGGGCAGGATCGGAGAGAAAGCCGGGCGTGGGGCGCACCATCGCGTGCCCCATCCGCATCACGTCCACGCGCGAGACGCACTGGCGGATGTCGGGATGCGCCGTCTCCAGGTCCGCCAGGATCGCCTCCTTCCACTCCGCCCACCCGCGGCGCAGGAGCAGGGCCCGCGCTTCCACAGGGGAGTGGCCGGAGAGCGCGTGGTAGTACGTCCACACGGTGCGCTCCGGGCGAAACGCGTGTGTCTGGTGGTGGGCCGTCACGTACCCCAGCGACGGCGAGCCGTGGATCACGTTGTCCCACGCCGGCTCGAAGCCGTGCTCGGCGGGCCAGCGGTCCAGCGTGAGGTTGGCGGTGAGCCAGGGGGAGTAGTGGAAGCGCACCGCGGGGGCACCCTCCACCACGTGCGGCGCCAGGAACGACGGCGCGGCCCAGACCACGGCCTCGGTGCGGTACTCGGTGTCGCCTGCCAGCACGCGCAGGCCGGTGCCGGCGCGCTCCACGCGGCGGACGGGGACGCCGGTGCGGACGTGCGCGCCCACCCGCTCCAGCAGGCGCCGGGTGATCCACCCGTTCCCCTCGGGCCAGGTGAGCGGGCCGGGGCTTTCCCCGTCCGGCGGGCGGGAGGCGAAGTAGTGGATGCCGGCCCACGCGGAGGTGCCGGCCAGCGAGGCGCCGTAGTCGTCGCGGCAGGCGTAGTCCACGTACCAGCGCAGCTCGGGCGACCGGTACCCGCGCTCGTCCATCCACCGCGCCATGGACAGGGCGTCCAGCGGCGAGGGCCGCGCGCCCAGGGACGAGGGGATGGTGAACTCCCCCGTGGCGCGCATCCCGGCGACCTCTTCGCCGAAGCGGCGGAGCTCGTCGCGGTCGGCGGGGGTGCGCACCAGCGCCGCCTCGAAGCCCTCGTGCCACCTGCCCCAGCGAAAGATCCGCTCCCTGGGCTGCGAGACCAGCATCCGCGGGTCCCACACGCCGTCCCGGAGCACCCCCAGCTCCTGGAACAGCTCGCGCACGGCCACGGCGCGCGCGTCGGGAACGGGGACGTAGTGCGCGGCCCAGGGGTAGGCGGCCACGTCGTTGCGCCCGGACCGCGCGTTGCCGCCGGGCTCGTCCTCCAGCTCCAGCAGCACGAAGTCCGTATGGCCGCGGCGCCGCAGCCGCCACGCGGCCGACAGCCCGGCGATCCCCCCGCCCACGATGACCAGCGGCACGCGCTCCGTGCGGCGGGGCGGCTGCGCGGGCGCGCGGTCGCGCAGGCGGTGGCCGCGCGCGCCGCCGTCGTCCACGAAGCCGCCCTCGACCCGCCGCTCCGTCTTGCGCCCGCACGCCACGAACGGCGCCGCGGCCACCGCGGCCACGAAGGCGCGGCGCGAGATCCCTACCGGGTGATCCGTTCCCACTCTTCGCTGTAGTAGCGCACCAGGATCTGGTCGTCCAGGCGGTTGGCCTGCACGGGCACCGGGCGCATGTCGGCGGGAAACTGGAACAGGGAGGGCACCGTGCCGGGCGTAAGGTAGCGCAGGCCGCCCGGCAGCCGGTCCGGCGCCGTGTACTCGCCGCGGCCGGCCAGGACGAAGCCCCACTCGCCAAAGGAGGGGACGTACAGGTGGTAGGGCCAGGTGCGCAGCCCCGCCTCGCGCAGCGTGCGGTCGATGCTCCAGAACGCGGAGCGCGCGAACAGGGGCGACGTGCTCTGCACCACCACCATCCCGTCGCGGTTCAGGTGGTGCGAGAGCAGGCGGTAGAAGGCGGTGGTGTACAGCTTTCCCACCCCGTAGTTGGACGGGTCGGGAAGGTCCACCACCACGAAGTCGAAGCTCTCGCGCGTCTCGTCCATCCAGCGAAAGGCGTCCTGGTTCACCACGCGCACCCGCGGCGAGGACAGCGCGCCGGCGTTCAGCCGCACCAGCTCGCGGTGCGTGCTGAACAGGCGCGTCATCTCGGGATCCAGGTCCACCAGCGTGACCTCCACCCCCGGATAGCGCAGGATCTCGCGCACGGCCAGCCCGTCGCCGCCGCCCAGCACCAGCACGCGCCGGGCGCCGGGGAGCGCGGCCAGGCCGGGGTGGACGAGCGCCTCGTGGTAGCGGTACTCGTCGCGCGAGCTGAACTGCAGGTGGCCGTTGAGGAAGAGGCGCAGATCGTCGCGCCAGGCGGTGAGCACGATGCGCTGGTACGGCGAGTTGCGCGTGAGGACGACGGGATCCGCGTACAGGCTGGTCTCCGCCGTGCGCGTGATGCGCTCCGCCCCCGCGAAGCCCGCCGTGAGCGCGGCCAGCACGGCGACGCACGACGCCACCAGGCCGCGGCGCCGGGGGATCGCCTCCCGGAACAGGTGCGTGGACCACAGCGCCACCAGCGCGTTCACGATGCCGAACAGCAGCGCCGAGCGCACCATCCCCAGCCGCGGCACCAGCACCAGCGGAAAGAGGAGCGAGGCCCCCAGCGCGCCCAAGTAGTCGAAGGTCAGGACGTTGGCCACCACGTCCTTGAACTCGAAGCGGCCCTGCAGCAGCCGCATCAGCAGGGGAATCTCCAGCCCCACCAGCGCGCCGATGATGAACACCAGCGTGTAGAGCAGGAGCTGAAAGGCGTCGGTGAAGGCGAAGGCCAGGAAGAGGAGGGTGGACGAGAAGCCGCCCACCACCGCCACCATCAGCTCCACGGTGACGAAGCGCACGGCCAGCCCGCGGTGCACCCAGCGCGACAGCCAGCTCCCCACCCCCATGGCGAACAGGTAGGTGCCGATGACGGTGGAGAACTGCAGCACGCTGTCGCCCAGCAGGTAGCTGGCCAGCGCGCCCGCCACCAGCTCGTATACCAGCCCGCACGCCGCGATCAGCAGCACGGTGACGAAGAGGGCGGCGTTCACGCGCACCTCTCCGCGCGCCCGCCGGCGGTCACCGAGTCCAGCATCGTCCTTCCAGGTGTGAGAGAGTGTTGCAATCCGATCCCGCGAAATCAGTCATCTTGAGGGGTGTTGCTGAACCTGACGCGAGAAACAGTCATCCTGAGGGCGGCGCCGCGCTGCATCTGCGTGTACGACGTACTTTGGCGCCGACCGAAGGACCTTGCCAGCAACGCCGATGAGCAGGATCTCCAGCCTGGATCGTGCCCCTCGCGAGCGGAGAGAAGGTCCTTCGGTCGCGCACAGGCGGTTGTGCAGGGTGCGGCTCCGCGCGGCGCTCCCTCAGGATGACTGATCCCGGCGATCCAGGCTTGATGAGGTTCAGCACCGTCTCCGTAACATCCTGTCCGGCGGGCTACCAGATGGCGGCGGCGATGATGATGGAGACGCCGATCGCCATGGCCCCCACCACGATGGCCAGCGCCGTGTTGTGCTCGTCGATGAGCTCGCGCCACAGGGTGCCGGGCGTCATGCGCTCGATGGCGAAGAACGCCAGCGCGAACAGCACGATCCCCAGCAGCGCGTAGATGGCGGCGGCGCCCAGGTTCCTCAACAGGTCGTCCATCGTCCCCTCCTCACTTGCCGCCGACGTAGCGGCCGGACCCGGTGTAGTGCACGCGGTACGCGCCGGGGTTGTCGCGCACCGAGCGGGGGGCGGGCTGCCCCTCGCGGGCGTTGCTGAACGGCGCCCACCCGCGGAGCTCCACCAGCCCCACCAGGGCGATCACCACCGTTCCAAAGATCACGTACCACCGTAGCTCGCGCATGGCTCAGCCGCTTTCGCCGGGCGGGTAGTCGCTTTCCATCCACCGGCCCCGCTCGAACCCGTGGCGCCCGGCCAGCCGCCACACCGGCGGCACCAGCAGCGCCAGAACCGCCAGCAGGTACAGAGAGCGGCTCGGCGTTGCGTGGACGGCGCGAATGGAGTAGCGCACATTCGAGGACCCCTGCGGCGCCACCACCAGCCGGTAGCGGCCGGGCGCCACGCGCGGCACGGTCGCGGTGCCGCGGGGCGAGCCCTCGGACCAGTGCACGCCCTGGTCGAGGCCGTAGTAGTACACCACCTCGCGGCTGAACTCGCGGGTGCGGCCCGTCTGCTCGTCAACCAGCGTCATCTCGAAGAACGCCCACGCGTTGCTCACGTCCGTATCCACCTTTACCTGCAGCCGCGACGGCCTTCCGGTAATGGTGAACGGATCGGTGACCAGGACGTTCTGTTCCGCCGGATCTGCGGTGACGTAGGTGCCCCGCCCGGCGTACACCTCCCGCGCGCGCGTGCCGCTCACCATCAGCATCGCCACGAGCGCGGCGGCGAACACCAGGAACGCCAGCCACATCCATCCTGTGTGGCCGTGGGGCGACGGCTGGTTGGCGAACACGCCGCGCGGCTGCGGCCGCCTTCCCTTCACGCGGAACGCTTCCCAGATGCGCTGCACCGGCACGTACTCGCCCAGCGACCACGTCACCTCGTCGGCCGTCTGCTCTCGCGACAGCAGCAGGGGCGGCGCCACGAAGTCGTCCGCCTGCATGGGGTCGCCCACGCGCACCTGCCAGGGAAACTCGCCCAGCACGAACGACGTCTCGGCGCTGGCGCGCTGAAAGTGGCGGAACCAGACGCCGCGGTGCTGCACGCGCGCCTGCTGCCCCCTGCCGACCACCTGCGGCGCGTCCTTGAGCGGGACGACGTCGTTCCAGTGTCCGTCGTACTCCGTCAGGTAGCGAAACCCGCGCTCCGGCGCGTGCAGCAGGTACTCGCGCCACGAGTACTTCACGCCTTCCACGCTGATGGTCTGCTGCTGAAAGCCCAGCACCGTCCACTCCGCGCCGTGCATCCGCCCCGTGGACCCCAGGGGGATGAGCGGCTGGACGGCGATGCGGTCCTGAAAGCGCTGCAGCACCTTGAGTCCGGGCGAGCGCGTATCCAGCACGGACTGGCAGTACTTGCATACGGCGTTCACCGTCTCGCCCGGCAGGCGGATGGTGACGGTGCCGCCGCAGTTGGGGCAGGCGAGCAGGTCCGCTCCCTCCGCGCGCCGTAACACACCATCGTGCAGGTTCCGGAGGTTGAGCTCCGCGAAGCTCACGTAGCGGCCCTGGAACAGCAGCGGCGGATCTTCGCTGTAGTCCAGCGTGGCGAACGTCCCCGCGGGACCGGTCAGGTCGACGAACGGCACCTCGGCCTGGTCCCAGTACTCGAAGGGCAGCTCGCCCTCCACCCCCGCGTAGCGCGCGCGGGTGAGGGTAGAGACGGTATACAACGTGTCGTTCAGCGCGAACCACTCTCCCGGCGGCAGGGCCCCGGGTGGGGGGAGGGGGGTGGGCGGAGCCAGAAAGCTGACGGTGTATTCGTCTCGCGCGTCGGAAAGCCAGCCGCTGCGGCCGTCGGAGAAGGCCAGGTGCCACTCGCTCCAGAAGCCCCGCTCGTACTCGTACGCGATGCGCCCCACCACGGCAAAGGGGGCGCCGTCGTACGTACCGCGCGTGCCGATCTGCACGCGCGAGGTGGCGGGAGGCGGCTCCGACACGCGCCCGACCGTTTGCAGGTCCACGCCGCGGCGCACCAGTACCGAGCTGCAGTGGGCGCACACGGTCTGCACGGCGCCTGCCCACTGAAAGCGGATCTCGGCGCCGCAGCTGGGGCAGTTGGCGACGGGCGCGGTCATCAGGCCAGCGCGGGGACGGCGGCGTACGGGCGCTCCACGGCGCGCACGGTGACCTCGGCCGCGTTCAGCAGCGCGCGCAGCTCACCGTCCCAGTCCCACTCCGGCCGCGGGCGGCAGCAGAACAGGTTCAGGCAGAGGGAGCCGTGCTCGGGAAAGGTGTGGCAGGCCAGGTGCGACTCGGCCAGCATGCACAGGCCGGTCACGCCGCCGGGGCCGGGAAAGCGGTGCCACTGCGCCGGCGCCACGGGGTGCAGCGAAAGCGCGTGCACGATCCGGTCGAACAGCCGCCGCAGCGTGTCCACGTCCGCAAGCGCGGCGGGGTCGCACCCGTGCGCTTCGACCAGCCATTCACGACCGCGCATCGGATGAGGGATGATCGGATTCGGGTGGATGCCGGAGCGGTGGCGCGGCGCCCTTCGCCGCGTGGGCGATCATTACGGGCGGCGCACGGCGGGGTTTCGTGCGGGACGGCTGTGGCGCGGGAGATATAGGGGACGCCGGGCGGCCGGACAAGGCGCCGCGCGAGGGCGAATGGCGCGGTGGGAGCGATCGCCCGGCCCCCGTTCGTCACGCAGGGACGCTGCGCTCCTTCACCTCTTCCGACGTCAGCCCGTAGAGCGGGGGCGCGGGGACGCCGATCATCCCCAGCATCAGGTAGATCTGGCCGCGGTGGTGGATCTCGTGCTCCACCATGGCGCGCAGCCACTTCCACGCGGGCAGCGGGGCGCCGCCCGGCGTGGTGCAGCGCGCCTGCAGCGCATCCGGCGTCAGGGCGCGAAAGACGTCCATCGCCTCGTCGTGCATCCGGTCGAAGTACGCCAGCACGGCGTGGTATCCCTCCGCCAGCTCCCGTCCGTGGCCGGGGTAGCGGCTGGGGCGGCCGGACACGTTCTCGGCGAACATCCACCGCTCGATGGCGGCCAGGTGGCGCACCAGGTCGCCAAAGGTCCACGCCCCCTCGCGCGGCGCCCACTCCAGCCGGTCGGGCGGGATGAGGACGACCACGCGGCGCGTCCGCTCCCGGATCTTCGCGAAGTAGTCCAGGAACGGCTCGATGGTGCGGATCTCCATCGCCGGGTCAGGCGGTGGCGGCGGCGGCCAGGCCGGGGAGGTAGCGCTCGCGCAGCAGCGCCACGTGGTGCCGCTCGTGCCCGGCGATGATCCAGGCCAGCGCGCGGACGGACACCTCGCCGCCGCTGGCGGTGCCGCGGCGGGCCAGCGCCTCGTCGCCCAGGCTGCGGAAGAGCGCCAGGTTGGCGAGCCGCACGTGCTCCATCTCCTCCGCCAGGTCGGCCAGGGTGCGCGCGTCGGCGTCCGCCGCGTCGGCGTAGGCGTTCTCGTCGAAGCTGGCCAGCGGCGTCGCGTCGCCGCGCGAGATGCGGAGCGCGCGGTAGGCAAAGATGCGCTCGGCGTCGATCAGGTGGTTCAGCACGCCGCGGATCGACCACTTGCCGGGCGCGTAGGCGTGGCCGCCCTGCGCCTCGTCCAGCCCGCGCACCAGCGCCAGCGTCTCGTCCAGCTGGCCGCGCAGCGTCTGCAGCAGGTCGCCGTCGGGGACCTTGTCGATGTACTTGCCGTAGTACTCCAGGTACTCGGATGCGTCGGGTCTGGGGATCATCGGCCGGGGATCGGTTCGGGGTGCGGGATCGGGTGGATCGAACGATCCCGCACACGATACAATCGACGTCCGCCGAGGGATAGCGAACGGGCGTCCGCTCTACCGCGCGCTCAACTCCGCCAGACGCGCTGTTGCAGGCTATTCCCTATTCCCTATTCCCTATTCCCTATCCCTGTCCCCTGTAGCTCCACGGCCATGAACCTGCGCAGGTCCTGCCGATAATACCGGCCGACCGGCTCCGCCGGGTTGTGGGGCGCGCCGGGGATCACCAGCAGGTCGAAGCGCCGGTCCGCGGCGATCAGCGCGCCGATCATCCGCATCGTGGTGCTGAACGGCGCGTTCACGTCGCTGGTGCCGTGCATGATCTTGAGCGGCCCGGCGAGATTGGCGGCGAGCGGAAGGTTGGATGCTTTCTGGTATCCCTCCGGGTTCTCCGCCGGCATCCCCATGTGCGGCTCGTTGATCACGGCGGATTCCGTCACGTCGCCCGGCGCGCCGGCGTACCCCGCGCGAAAGAAGTCCGGCGCCGTCAGCATCCCCCGCAGTGCGAAGTAGCCGCCCCACGAGTGCCCGGCGATCCCCGCGCGCGACAGGTCCATCCACGGACGCGTGCCGGCGGCTTCGCGCAGCGCGGCGACCTGGTCGGCGATCTCCATCTGCCCCACGCGGCCGTAGGTGGCGTCCTGGAACGCCTTGTCGCGCCCCGGCGTGCCGCGCCCGTCCACCATCACCACCACCAGGCCCATCTCCGCCAGCGACGCGGCGACGCGGTGCATCCCCAGCGTGGGCGCGTACTCCTTCTGCACGGCCGAAATCCATGGGCCGGCGTAGATGTAGTCCACCACCGGGTAGCGGCGCGCGGGATCGAAGTCCGTGGGGGTGTAGATGACGCCGTGGATGCGCGTGGTCCCGTCCGCCGCCAGCGCGGTGAACGGCTCCGGCGGGCGATGCCCCAGCGCGGCGAGCGGCGCGGTGTCGGCCGCTTCGATTCGCGCGACCTGGCTGCCGTCGGCGCGGCGCAGGTCGGTGGCGTAGGGGCGGTCGATGCTGGAGTGGGTGTCGAGGAACGCGCGCCCGCTGGGGGAGAACCGCACGTCGTGGATGCCGGGCTCCCGCGTCAGCGGGCGGAGCGCGCCGCCGTTCGCGGGGAGGGCGTACAGGTGCTGGTCGTACGGCCGCGCGGCGTCCGCGGAGGCGATGACGTAGACCTGTCCCGACGCGGAATCCACCCGGACGACGCGGTGGACGACGAACGCGCCGCGCGTGAGCTGTCGCGGCGCGCCGCCGTCCCAGCCGTAGCGGTACAGGTGGCGCGACCCGTCGCGCTCGGAGAACCAGAGGAAGCCGGAGCCGTCCGGCAGCAGCGTCACCTGGTTGGCCCAGCCGCCGGTGGCAAAGTCGAGCGCGGCCACGGAGGTCTCCGGCCGTGCATCCCTGGCCAGCAGCCGGCTGCTTCCGTCGTCCGGATCGACGGCGAACAGGTCCAGCTGCTTCCCCGTCCGCGTCATCCGCATCACCAGCAGCTCCGCCGGCTGCGCGCGCCACCCGGGGATCCAGACGTACGCGTCGCGCAGGTCCAGGGCGACCTGCCGCATTCCGCCGCCGGATCCGGTGTCGATGAGGTGGATGGTCGCGACGGGGAGCGGCGTGCCGGACTTGGGATACTGCGCCGGCTCGATGCGCTCCAGCGGCCCCGAGTAGTTGATGACGGGCACGGTGTGCACGCCGTCGGAGGTCATCCGGATGGCGGCCAGCCAGCGTCCGCTGGGATCCCATCCCCTCGGATTCACCTCCCATCCTGCGTTAGGCTCCTCCGTCAGCCGTGCCGCCTCGCCGCCGTCGGCGCGCAGGATGCGCAGGGTGTCGCCGCGGCGGTCCAGCCGCGACGGCCCCGGCGAAGGACGCGGCAGGCTTTCCTGCGCGATGGGCTGCGACGTGCCGCGGAGCGCATCCACCCGCAGCCACTGCCCGGCGTGCGGACCCGCCCCGGCGCGGTAGACGAACGCCTCCTGATCGGGCACCCACACCGGCTGGACGCGTCCGCCGGCCAGCGTCCGTAGCGCCTCGTGGTAGCGCTCCGCGCGCTCCAGCCGTGCCTCGATGTCCGCCTCCTGCGCCCTGGACGCGGCGGGCGCGAGGCACGCGACGCCGATCGCGAGGGCGGCGGCGCGGGCGAGCTCGAAGGCTCGGCGGGGTTCGGGAGATTTCGGCGAGAGCATCACGATGGATCGGGCGGTTTGTGTCTGAAGGAGATGGATCTCACTGCGTTGGCCGGCGCCC
>DASQBH010001624.1:0-2202 GCA_035635315.1 Longimicrobium sp. | reverse complement strand
ACCAGCACCCGCAAGGGTCCGGCCGCGTTCTCCGTCTCACGCATGCGTCAGGGCAGCTCCACGAGGGACCAGTATTTGTTCAGCGTGGACATGGCCTCGCAGAAGTTCTGGAACGTCACCGGCTTGAGGATGTAGCCGGCTACGTTGAGGTTGTACGCGTCCACCCGGTCGCGGTCGTCGTTGGAGGTGGAGAGCACCACCACGGGCGTCAGGCTCAGCGCCGCGTCGCCCCGCAGGGCCCGCAGGAACTCGATGCCGTTCATCCGTGGCATGTTCAGGTCCAGCAGCACCAGCCGCCGCTCGCGCGGCACCTGTCCGCCGCGCAGCATCTGCAGCGCCTGCTCGCCGTTCTCGGCCACGAAGACCGGGTTGGCGATGCCGCTGGTGCGAAAGGCGCGCTCCACGTTCATCACGTCCACCTGGTCGTCTTCGACCAGCAGGATGTTCAGCATCCGGTCCTTCATCCCCGTACCGCCTCCGCCGGCTGCGCCGGCCACAGAAAGTGGAACGCCGCCCCGCGGCCCGGCTCCGACTCCACCCACACCCGGCCGCCGCGGCTTTCCACCATCTTCTTGACGATGGAAAGGCCGATCCCCGTTCCCTCCACCTTGTCGCGCGCCGCCAGCGTCTGAAAGATGGCGAAGATGCGCTCGTGGTACTCCGGCGCGATCCCCGGCCCGTCGTCGCGGACGGTGAAGTGGTGCCCGCCTTCGCCGGCGCCCTGCGCCGACACCTCCACGCGCACGCCCGGGCCGCCGTACTTGACGGCGTTGCTCACCAGGTTCAGGAGCACCTGCTGCAGCGGCAGCCGTTCGGTGCACAGCACGGGCATCCCCGCATCCACCCCGATGCGCACTCCCTCCGGCGGGGCGATGAGGTCCGCGACCTCCTCCGCCAGCTGGCCGGTGTCTACCCGCTCCGGCGCCTGGTGCGTGCGCCCGGCGCGCGAGTACTGAAGGATGCCGTCGATGAGCGCCTCCATGCGGTGCACGCGGCCCCTCAGCAGGCGCATGTGCTCGTGCGACTCGGCGGTAAAGCGGTCCGCCAGGTCGTCCTCGATCCACTGCGACAGGTTGGCGATGCCGCGCAGGGGGGCCTTGAGGTCGTGCGAGGTCACGTAGGCAAACTGGTCCAGCTCGCGGTTGCTGGCCTCCAGCGCGCGCGCCAGCCGCGTCAGCTCCTCGGCCTTCTGCTCCACCTCCCGCCGCGCGCGCACCTGCTCGCTCACGTCCACGGCGTGCACGAAGATGCCGGAGATGGTCCCGTCCGGCTCCCGGATGGGCTGGTAGAGGAAGTTCAGGACGTGCTCCACCGGGGCGGCGCCGGGAACGCTCTGCAGCAGGATGTTGACCTCGGTGCCCACGAACGGCTCGCCGGTGCGGTACACGCCGTCCAGCAGGCCGATGAAGCCCTGCTCCACCACCTCCGGCAGCGCCAGGCGCACCGGCCTGCCCACCACGTCGCGGTGGCCGATGAGCTGGCGGTACAGGGGGTTGGTGCTCTCGAACACGTGGTCCGGCCCGCGCAGCGTGGCGATGAACGCCGGCGCCCGCTCAAAGATCTCGGCCAGGCGGCCGCGCTCCGCCTCCAGCCGCCGCTCGGCCATCAGGCGCCGCGTGGTCTCGGAGACGACGTTCAGAAAGGCGACGATCTCGCCCTCGTCGTCGCGCACGGGGCTGAGCGCAAAGGTGAACCACGCGTTGGGCTGGCCCGGGGCGGCGCTGCCGGCGTTGCCGGCGCGCTCGATGACGAACGGTGCGTCGTCGGCGTACACGGGCGGCCCGCCGCCGCGGATCTGGTCGAACATGGGCGAGATCTCCGGCCAGATCTCGTGCCACACCTCGGTGCCGCGGCGGCCCAGCGAGCCGGGGTGCTTGTCGCCCAGCACGTGGCGGTAGCCGTCGTTGTAGATGAGCACCAGCTCCGGCCCGCACCACAGGTTGATGGGAAAGGGCGAGTCCATGGCGGTGCGCACGGTCCAGCGCAGCGCGGCCGGCCACGTTTCGACCGGGCCCAGCGGCGTGGCGGCCCAGTCCAGGGCGCGGCACCGCGCGCGCATCTCTCCCGCTCCGGCAAACAGCTCGGCGGCGGCGCCGGACGTGGTGGCCGGCGCCGTGTCGTATTGGCTCAACTGCATGTCTTCCAGGTAGATGTAAGGGACTTCGACAGACTTTGTGCAAGCCCCGGGCCCACCCGTGCGCA
>DASQBH010001623.1:0-2273 GCA_035635315.1 Longimicrobium sp. | reverse complement strand
GCGGAAAGCCCCGCAAACCGCGCGGGGCTTCAACTGCATGGAGGGCAACAGTCTGTCATTCCGAGGGAGCGCCGCACCGGTCCGGCTTGTACGCCGAACCCGGCGCGCGACCGAGGAATCTATTCTCGGGATCCTCGTGATCTGTCGAAGCTGGAAGGAGGGGATCGGGCAGGGGGGACACATACTCGCGATTCGGGGGGCGGCGCACTGGCGGTGGCTACGGATGGTGGAGGCGGCGGGGCGCGGCGCACCCCCTCCGCCCGGCCGCTCACTTTGGAGGTGCGACGACCGAGCGCACCCGCTCCGCCGCGGATTCTGATAGCGTGGAAAGCGCGGTGAGTAACTCACCGTAGAAGAACACGCTGCCGGGTTCCGGCGCCTCCCTCAGGAAATCAATCGTCAGGCTGATTCTTAAACACACTCTCAGGAAGTCAGCGCTTCTTTTTCCAGATACGGCCTGGATCAGACGCGCTCGGCGGGGCTGCTGGTGGCGGCGTCGGCGCGCAGCTCTTCCAGGTTCTGGTGGATGCGCGCGATCATCGCCTCGTAGCGAGGGTCGGGAACGTCCTTGGTAAGGTCGTTGAGCGCCGCCTCCGCCTGCTCGTGGGCATTGACCGCCTTGCCCAGCGCCAGCTTCTTGTTGTCCTGGGGTTCCATCGGGTCCTCCCGGATGTGAAAAGCGCAGGCGCAAAGAGGGCCCGCGGATGATCTCCACGGGCCCTCTTCTCAATCTCCGTTCCACCGTCCGGGTAGGTGCGATCCCGATCGACCTAGCGGCCGGCGCCCTTGAGGTGCGTGTCCAGGAACTCCAGCACCGCCTGGTAGCCGCGGATCTCGTTGGCGCGGTTCACGAATCCGTGCCCTTCGTCGGGAAAGACCACGTATTCCACGGGAACGCCGTTCCTGCGCACGGCCTCCACGATCTCGTCGCTCTCCACCTGCAGCACGCGCGGGTCGTTGGCGCCCTGCAGCACGATGAGCGGCCGGCGGATGGCGGAGGCGTGGAACAGGGGCGAGATGCGGCGCAGGCGCTCCTCGTCGGTGGCGGGGTCGCCCATCTCGGTGTAGAGCGCCACCCGCTGCGACTCCCACCAGGCGGGAATGCTCTGCAGCGTACGCAGCCAGTTGCTCACGCCAAAGATGTCGACGCCCACGGCGAACTCCTGCGGCCGGAACGCCATGGCGGCCAGCACCATGTATCCGCCGTAGCTGCCGCCGATGATCCCCACCCGGTCCGGATCCACGAACCCCGTCTGGATGAGCATCTGCTTGCTGGCCACCACGTCGCCCAGGTCGGCCTCGCCGTGGCGCCGGTCGTCCATGGCGTAGAAGGTCTTGCCGTATCCGCTGCTGCCCCGGTTGTTGATGTCGTACACCACGTAGCCGTGGTTAACCAGGAACTGGATGAGCGGGTTGTACCCCGTGCGCGCCTGCCCGCCCGGCCCGCCGTGCACCATCACCAGCGCCGGCGCGCGGCTCTGCGGCGAGACGCCGTGGGGCCGGTACAGGATGCCGGGCACCTGCACGCCGTCGTAGCTGGCGAACCGCACCACCTGCGCGTCGACCAGGTGGTCGCGGTTGATGGCCGGGTTCAGCGAGCGGGTGAGGCGGCGCGGCTCGCCCCCCACCGGCGCCACGAACAGGTCGCTGGGGGTGCGGCTGTCGTTCACGTAGAACGCCACCTTGCTCTCGTCGCGCGAGAACGTCATCCCCGTGAGGCTGGCGCCGGCCAGGGACGGCAGCGGCAGCGGGCGCATGGTGGCGGCCTCGAACAGGCGAATCTCCGTGCGCGCGTCGTTGTTGATGCTCACCACCAGGTACCGGCCCCCGCGCGAAAAGCCGGCGTTGGAAACGTCCCAGTCCGGCTTGAGCACCTCCGCCTTTTCGCCCGTGGCCAGGTCGTGGCGCGCCAGCCAGCCGAACTCGTGCCCCTGGTCGGTGATGTACAGCAGCCCGCGGCTGTCGGGGGTGAACGCCACCGGGCGGTTGGCCACGCTCCCCGTGTGCTCCGTCAGGTTGCGCACCTGGCGCGTCTGCCGGTCGTACAGGTACACGTCGCTGTCGTTGGTGGTGGTCTCCTTGCCCAGCGAAAGGTACCGCTCGTCGCGGCTTACGGTGCCCAGTGAAAAGCCGCCGTCGTTCTGGAACGCCAGCGTGCGGGCGTAGCCGTCGGTGGCGTACTCGTACAGGTCCATGAAGCGCGGGTCGCGCTCGTTGGTGCTCACGAAGAACGACTGCCCGTCGTGCGCCCACCCCTCGAACTCCGCCCGCAC
>DASQBH010001622.1:0-7479 GCA_035635315.1 Longimicrobium sp. | reverse complement strand
GCCGCAGCTCTCCCCGGACCTCCACGTCCACGGCCAGGCTGTGGAGGCGGATGAAGGTCCGGACCGCGGCGGCCACGCTGGCGCCGTAGTATCCCAGCCGCGGCGCCCAGCGCTGGCGCGTGCGCACGTACGCGGGGTAGGCGCCGACCGCGCTGGTGTTCAGGAAGATCCGCTCGTTCACCGAGGCGGCGTCGATGGGGGCCGCCCGTCCGTTCAGCGCCACCTCCAGGGCGGCCGCCGGGTCCATAGGCAGCCGCTGGTCGTGCGCGAAGTGGTTCAGCGTTCCGGCGGGCACCACGCCGAGCGCGACGTCGCGGCCCGCCATCGCCACCGCGGCCGCGGTGAGCGTCCCGTCTCCGCCCGCCACGATCACGGACCCGGCACCCTGCGCCACGGCCGTTTCGAGCGCGGACACGAGCTGCGCGGGCGGCGTGATGCGTACCGTTACGCGCGGGTCCGCCCTGAGCACCCGCAGCACCGGGCCGGCGCCGCCGGCCGAGGCGTTCACGAAAACCGGGATCGGGTGCACGGGGTAGGCCTCGAAAGGGAGCCGAGAGGGCGTGCAAGCGGTGTTCCGGGGAGCAAAGGTCCGCGGTGGAACAGGGCGGACGAGGCGCCGCGAACCACGCAGGCTCCCGCCCCCTGTCCCCTGTCCCCTGTCACCTGTGCGCGTGGCGGTGCCGCTCCATCTCGCGCCTCATCATCCGCGCCTCCATCCCCGCGTCTTCGCCGATCACGTAAACGTCGGCGAAGTGGAGCACCAGCCCGATCGCCCAGAAGCCCATCGGCCAGAAGAACCAGAGCGTCCCCGGCGACGTGAGCAGGTCCAGGCCTGCCAGAATGCCGCCCACGACCAGGAACGCCACCAGGTGCCGGTACAGGTCCGCCTTCTGCCGCACGCGGCGCCGGATCCGCTCCTGCTCCCGGTCTTCCGCACTCGCGGGCGCTGCGGTTGCAATCAGCGCATCCTGCATGGTTGCCTCCTCCCGCGAATGCGCGGGATGTGGGGTTGGGGCCGCCCCTCCGGAGATGCGGATCGAGAGCGGCCCGGGGACGTCTGCCCCTTCACGCTGCATGGTAGCGCCGGGCGCGGGCGAAGCTGTCCGGTGAAGCGGGGTGGTGGTGTGGGAGGGATGCGGACTCCCGCCGTGCGATGCGATCGCGGGATCGCGGCGGTCACCGTGGAGCCGTCTTGATGGCGACCAGCCGGGCCACGACGGAAACCTCCCCCGCCGACGCCACCGGAAAGCGGATTCCGCGGCCTTCGGCGTACGGGCGTGCGTCCCGGATCAGGGCCTTGATGGCCTCGGGGAGATCGCCGGCCAGCGCGATCTCGACGGCGCGTTCGCCCAGGACGATGGCGACGATCACCGTCTCCTTCTCCGGCGTCAGGTACAGCAGCGTGCGCGTGCGGTGCTTGAGCAGGCACATCCGCCCGAAGCCGGACTTCGAAGGCTTCCACTCCTGCACGAGTGGCGTGAAGCGCTCCGCGGCGGCCGCGATGATCCCGTCCCAGGGCTCTCGTGCACGGCCCAGCTCGGACGCCAGTTCATCCACGGAAGGAGCTTGCGTTGCCATCGAAAGGATGGTTGAGGGAGGCGGGTCGATCCCACAAGTCTACGCAGAGCGCCGGCCTCGCCGTGAGGCCGGCCTTAGGCCATCGCGCAGGCAGAGCGGCGGTCACGCCTGTGGACCAGCACCCGCGGGAAGGTCGTCGTGGTGCTTGTGGCCGTGGTGGTGCTTGTGGTGGCCGCCGTCCTTCTCCTCCTTGTCGCGGTTCAGCGGAAGGTACTCGGCGGCGCGGACCTGAACGGAGCACTCGTCCAGGTTGCCCAGCAGCTCGGCGGGGCGCGCCTGCTTCTTCCGCAGCCGCACCAGGTAGGCAAGGCTCTCCACGCCGCGCGGGTTGGGCACGCTGCCGGCCCGGCGCCACTCGTGCGTGCTCTCGAACAGCACCTCCTCCACGATGTTGCGCGCCACCTCGGCGGCCGGCGTGTGCACCAGCAGCACTCCGTGGGCACGGAACCCGTCCGCCTCCCGTACCATCCGCTTTCGTAACTCCGCGCGCGCCGCGGGGGTGGTCCCCAGCAGCAGCCGTGTCTCGCCCACCGACAGGATCCCCCGGCGCGCCGACCCGGCCGCGTAGATGGAGCCCACGTTGAAGCTCCACAGAAAGAGCACCAGCACGTTGAACGCGGCCGACATCACCACCGCCACGTCCAGCGCCTCGGCCCCCGCCGCCAGCCCGATCCCCAGCGCCAGCAGGATGTAGACGATGTCGCGCGTCTCCGGAAGCGTGTTCCGAAAGCGCACGGCCGCCATGATCCCGGCCAGCGAAAAGGCGCGGGCCAGGCTGTTCTCGATGACCAGAAAGATGCCGGCCGTCACCACGGGGAGGACGATCAGGCTGTGCACCAGCGAAGGGTCGTAGCGCAGGCGGCGTGTGAGCATGTACACGGACACCACCGGCGCCATCAGCGCCAGCGCGCCCACCATCGCCACCAGCGCGGCCATCTCGCTGGCGAGCCGGGCCGCCTCCGCTCCGCGTCCCACGGCTCCGGGAAAGATCCATCCCAGGCCGGCCCACCCGGCCACCAGCGCACCGTAGTAGAGTGCCAGGGGAAGTACCGGCGCGCGGCGCACCGTGCGCGGAAAGCGGCGCGGCGTCTTGGCCTCCGCCGGCGCACCCGCCGAAGATCCGTTGCGATGCGGCTGCGCCACGGGCACGGGATCGAGCGTGACGGCGCGGTTCATTGGATACCGTCCGTGTGTGGCGGCGGGGCCGCCGGTTCAGAAGGGTCCATCGTGGAGAAACATGGCTCCGCGCGGGCCCTTCGTTCGTCCGGCAACCCTCGCCGCCGCATCCGATGCTCTCCCCCGTCCGCCGCTCATTGGCACGGCGACAATTCCGACACCGGGTTCCAGATCCACCCGACGCGCCCCTCCCCACGCCCACCGTAGCTTTCCTCCGGAAGGCCCGCGCGCGCCACTCGCGCGGGGCCTTGCTCCCCGGCTCCCGATTCGATCCATGGATACGCAGCTGACCGCCGCCTCCCCCGCCCCCGTGCCCGGTACCGAGCTGGAGTGGGCGCTGGACGCGCTGGAGCAGGTTCGCCGCGGCCTGGTGGGCCGGGAGCGGGCGTTCGGCGCCGTGATCGCGGACCTGCCGGCCGACGCCCGGCCCAGCGCGCGCAACCTGGTGCACTACCTGGGGCTGCGGGCGCACGACCTGGAGCCGGTGCAGCGGGTGCTGGCCGCGCACGGCCTGTCATCGCTGGGTCGGGCGGAGGCGCACGTGCTGGCCAACCTGGATGCCGTGCTCCGCGTGCTGCGCGCCCTCACCGGCCGGGCGGCACCCCGGGGCGACGAGCCGCCGGAGGTCGCGTTCGCCGACGGGGAGCGGCTGCGGCGCGAGCGCGCCGACGCGCTGTTCGGACCCGCGCCGGCTGGCCGCCGCGTGCGCATCATGGCCACCATGCCCACCCAGGCGGCCACGGAGTACACCCTCGTCCAGGAGCTGCTGGCCGGGGGGATGGACTGCATGCGCATCAACTGCGCGCATGACGGTGCCGAGGCGTGGACGGGGATGGTGGAGAACCTGCGCCGGGCACGCGAGGAGCTGGGACGGCCGTGCGCCGTGCTGATGGACCTGCCCGGGCCGCGCGTGCGGACGGGCGAGGTGCAGCCGGGGCCGCGGGTGGTCAAGATCCGCCCGCAGCGCGACGAGCTGGGCCGGGTGCTGCGCCCGGCGCGCGTCTGGCTCACGGCCGCGGAGACCCCCGCGCCGCCGCCCGGGCCCGCGGACGCCGTCCTTCCGCTGCCTCACGGCCTTCTGGCCGGGCTGGAGGTCGATGCCCGGCTGCGTTTTCGTGACGCGCGGGGCGCCCGGCGGCGGATGCGGGTGGACGAAGCCGCCGGCGGGGGCGTGTGGGCGACGCTGGCGAAGAGGGCGTACGTCACCACGGGGACGGTGATGCGGGTGCGCGGGCCGGAGCGGGAGGTCACCACCGCGGAGGTGGGCGACCTGCCTGCGCTGCGGCGCAAGATCCACCTGTCACCAGGCGACACCCTGGTGCTCACGCGCAACCCCGCGCCGGGACGGGGAGCGGTGCTGGCCGGTGACGGGGCCGTGGTGGAGCCCGCGCGCGTGCCCTGCACCCCGCCGGAGGCGCTGGCTTGCGTCCGCCCCGGCGCGCGCGTCTGGTTCGACGACGGGCACATCGGCGGCGTGGTGTCGTCCGTGGACGACGAGGGCGTGCGCGTGCGCATCACCCACGCCCGCGGGGGCGGCAAGCTGGGCGCGGAGAAGGGCGTGAACTTTCCCGATACGGAGCTCGGCCTTCCGGCGCTGATGCCGGACGACCTGCGCATCCTTCCCTTCATCTGCGGGCACGCGGACCTGGCCGGCTACTCCTTTGCCCGCAGCGCGGCCGACGTCCGCCGCCTGCGCCAAGAGCTGGAGCGCGCGGGGACGCCGGAGATGGGGATCATCCTCAAGATCGAGACGCCCTCCGCCTTCCTGGAGCTTCCGATGATGCTGCTGGAGGCGCTGCGCTGCCGCGCGGCAGGGGTGATGATTGCGCGCGGCGACCTGGCGGTGGAGGTGGGTTTCGAGCGGCTGGCCGAGGTGCAGGAGGAGATCCTGTGGATGTGCGAGGCCGCGCACGTCCCCGTGGTGTGGGCCACGCAGGTGCTGGAGCAGCTCACCCGCGAGGGGTCGCCCTCGCGCGCCGAAGTGAGCGACGCGGCGCTGGGCGAGCGGGCGGAGTGTGTGATGCTGAACAAGGGCCCGTACCTGGCCGACGCGGTGCGGACGCTGGACGACATCCTCTCGCGCATGCACCGGCACCAGGAGAAGAAGCGTCCCATCCTGGCTCACCTCGGCGTGGCGGACCACTTCTTCGCTCTGGCGCCGGCGCCGGCCGCATCCGCGGCGCCGGACCGGAGCGGCCGCACCCGCCGCGCGCCGGCTCGCGCCTGATCCACCGGTTCCGCGCGTCGCTCGTCCAGGGGGCGGCGCGAACCTGTTTTCGGGGCAGAAGATGATGACACAGACACTTCGGCCTGCGCCGCGGAGGTTATGCCTCCCGGCCACGGCGCTGGCACTCTCGGCCGCGGTTGCCTGCGCGGGGCCGTACTACGGGACGGAGGGCGCACTCGCGGGCGCAGTGGAGCCGGGCGATTCAATCGTGGTGCTCGCCGCCGGTGACATCGCCGACTGACGCACGCCGGGCGACGAACAGACCGCGGCGCTGCTGGATCGGGGGCGTGGCCTTCCTTCACGCCGGATCGTGGGAGGACTCGAGCTGCCGGGGCGCGGATGAGCTGCGAGGTGATTCCACGGCGGCCTGGGGGAGGCCGTAGCCGCTTTCCAGCAGCTCCTTGAGCCGCTGGATGAAGCGGGCCGCCGGGCCGCCGTCCACTACGTCGTGGTCTACGGAGACGGTGAGGCTGAGGAGCTCGCGTGGCTCGATCCGTCCTCCGGGCGCGAACCCCGGCCTGGTCGCGATCCCGCCGACGGTGAGCGCCAGGGTGTAGTTCGTGATCGGGATTCCCCATCCCGCGCCATCGCCGAACATTCCGACCGACGAAACGCTCACCGTCCCTCCCACCCGCTTCCACAGGCGTGGGCGCATCCCCATCACCCGCCAGAACGACCGGGCGGCCCAGCCGGGAACCCGGCCGCCCGTGCTCATCTCACGGACGGAGCCCGCCGCCTCCGCCGCCCGGAGCTCGCGGTGGATCTGCAGGTACGTTTTGCGGTTGGCCGCCAAGATCACGTGCGGCGTCGCGATGCGGCGGCCCTCACCGGCGTCGCGCTCCACCAGCACGCACACGTCCACGTCGTCGAAGACCACCAGGCGCCGGCGCCCCATGCGGTACGCCTGCACCGAGCGGTCCCGGTCCACCGCCGCCGCCAGCGACGCGATCACGAACGCCGTGAAGGAGAGCGATTCGCCCGTGCGTGCCCGGTGCTCGCGAAGAGCGCGGCGCGGCAGCGTGACGTCCACCTCCACCAGCGCGTGCACCACGTGCTTGCGCCTTGCGACGGCCAGGTAGTCCAGGATGGCTCGCCGCGCGCTGGGGAACGGCACCACGCGAAACCCGCGTTCGCCCGGGTTCGCGCGTGGTCCATCGCCGGGGCGGACCCTGACCTCCACGGCAGGGGCGGAGCGCGTCATCGCCCGGCCGAAACCGCGCACGCCTCGTCCGGCATCTCCGCTGGGCGCAACGGCTCCAGGAACGCCTCCACCTGCTCGCGCAGGCGCTCCCAGTCCGTGTACTCGTGGTCGCGCGAGGTGTCGGTGGCGCCGCCGTTGCGCGCCGCGATCCGGCGCATCATCCACTTCTTGAAGGGGCCATAGCGGCTGTACGCCAGTGCGCCGGCCGTGAGCCACGTCTCCCGCGGCTGCCACTCCGTCTCGCGGACGAACCGGTCGACGCACGCTTGCGCGGCCGCCACCGCCCGTCCGTCCGTGCGCGCGGCCGTGAGGCTGACGGACACAAAGGCGTTGGGGATGCGCCGCAGCATGCCCCGGTTGTGCCGGACGTAGGCGGCCAAGCTCTTCTGGTGCCGCTCGCGGTGCAGTGAGCCGGCGATGATTACGGCGTCGTAACGGCCCGCCATAGGCGGTGGGCTCGCCGCGCTGTCGACGACTACCGCCTCGTGGCCATGCCCCCGCGCCATCTCGGCAATGCGGCCGGCGATCTTGCGCGTCTGTCCTTCGGTGCTTCCGTAGACGATCAGAATGCTGGACATGGGGTGCTCCTTCTCCATGTAGGAATGTGAGCGGATGGGGGACACAATCCGCACCGACCGCACTCGCCGATGGGCGCGGGCCGACGGAGCGCGGGCGAGCGGGCGCGGCGTCGTAGCCGTGCCCGCGATCAGGCGTCCTCTCACAGCCCGGCGCCGGGTGCGGCATCCCCCTCAGCGCCGCGGCGAACGAGCGGACCTGCGAAGCGCGCGTCGTTCAGCCGGCGGATCCACTCGTCGCGGGTGGCCGCGTCCATGGTCCCGTTCACGGTAAAGCTGACCCGGGCCCACGTCCGTCTCCCCGCCATCACCCGTCCTACCTCGTGCTGGTCCGGTACGCCCTCGCATCCCTCCATCTGCCACTCGTACACGCCGCTCCGGTCAGCCCGGGCCAGCACCGTCCAGCGCGTGCCGGGGCAGCAGGCCAGCAGGGCGGACCGCCGCTCACGGAGCGCCTGGTCCACACCGGGGAACGGGAGCACCGAGTACGAGTACGTCTCCACCGTCACGAAGCGGGTCCAGTTCCCATCGCTTTCATTCGCGAGCACGTACCCGGTGGTGTTGGCTGCGGGATCACCCGAGCGCTCAGCCATTACCCACTCGCCGGGATCCAGTCCCACGTCCACCTGCTCGGCCACGCTCCACCCTGTCCCCAGCGTGGCGCAGGACGATGCCGCCAGCACCAGGAGCGCCGCCGCGGCGGCTCGGCTCCACGGCCGCCC
>DASQBH010001621.1:0-3253 GCA_035635315.1 Longimicrobium sp. | reverse complement strand
ACATCGTCGAACGTGGGCTGCAATGGCGTCGTGCAGCCATGGCGGCTGTGCTCGCGCAGGGCGGTACCGAGCGGCACCCGCTGGTGGAGGAGACGCTCGCGTCGCTCAGCTTCGCGCAGACCCTTCGCACCGTGTTGGCTGAGAGCGAGGCAGGTTCGGTGGTCGGCGTACCTGAGACGCAGCAGAGTTCCCCTCCGTGATGCGAGGAGATCTCCGTCTCGTCATGGCCCCGCGCAGACCGCGCCGACGACGGGGTTTGTGTGAACTGCTTGTGCAGACAGCTTCACGCCGACTCTGCCCCGAGACAGGGTCAGGAAGCCGCGGGACCGATGCATCCCACTGGCCGTGCTTTGGCATAGAGTCGCACACCTGCTGGGGAGCCGAAAGAATACCCCAGGTGCTTATCAATGTACGTCGCCGGGCCGGTTGGATTGTTGATCTGCATTGCCGCCGAGTTCGGTGGACGCAGAGGGCTCCATTGTCCAGACGCAGCCGTGCTTCCAGGCGTAATGAGCGCGACGTGTCCGTGCGGGTTAGCAAACCGCACGGCCAGTACCGCTTCCCCGGCATTTGATCGCCGTTGCGCCTCGTCAATAACCGCCTGTGCCTCTCTAAGCGCGGACGCTGCGCGAGGACGATTGTTTTCGTCCCTGTTCGAGGGAAGTTCACCAAGGAGCCTCCACCCACCCGTGCTGCCGATGGTGGATGCTATCGTATTCGCGGGAACGTACGTGTCGTTCGATCCGAAGTCGCGAATGCAGAAGTAATTCGCGAGGACCATTCCCACAAACCGGTTGCACGGGCTGTTGTCTCCAGGCATTCCTTCGCCGCAGGCGAACAGGCTGCCCATGTACGTCTTGAGAGCGGAAGCATGGTCACCAGGCTGCGCGTGTGCACGGCCACTTACGCAAACAAGGAGGACGAGGAGGTACGCCGATCGGAGGGCAGTCATGGCGGCAAGGATTTAGAGTGATGGCGACGGAAACGCTCTCGCCCTCAAAGATGCCGCTTCGGATCGTGCCCGCGCCAGATGCTTGTAGCGGATCGGGATCTGTTAGCCAAGCGTCAGGCTCAAGCCACCGATGCATCCGCACTCATGCCAAGCCAGACCCCTGCTCCGGACATGTGTATGGGCCCATAACATCGTCGATACAGACAGTAGCATAGTATGCCATACACGTGAGTCACCGATATGCGGATCGGCAGGGCGGATGTCGAACGAACATCCGAATGCGAAATTCCCCAGCAAATCCGCGCCCTAACGGCTTGCAGGAAGTGGATGGGGGACGCTATACTCCCCGGCTTCGGAGCCGCCTGGGCGGCTCCGATGTTCATCCGAGCCAAGGGAGATGCGCGTGAAGAGCATCGTGTGCGTGAAGCGCGTCCCGGACACCGAGGCGCGCGTGCGCATTGCGGCCGATGGGAAGTCCGTGGACGCGGCCGGGGCCAAGTTCATCCTGAACCCCTACGACGAGTTCGCCGTCGAAGCCGCCCTCAAGCACAAGGAAGCGGCCGGCGCCGGCGACGTGACGGTGGTGAGCGTGGGCGACACGGCGAGCGCCGAGACGCTGCGCACCGCGCTGGCCATGGGCGCCGACAGCGCCGTGCTGCTGAAGACGGACGGCAAGCCCGAGGGGCTGGCGGTGGCGCGCATCCTGGCCGAGGAGCTCAAGGGGCGCGAGTACGACGTGGCGCTGTTCGGGATGAAGGCCATCGACGACGACCTGCAGGCCGTGGGCCCCATGACGGCCGAGCTGCTGGGGCTCCCCGCCGTGACGGCCGTGACGGAGTTCTCGTGGGAGGCCGGCAAGGTGACGGCGCACCGCGAGATCGAGGGCGGCCACGAGGTGGTGGAGCTCAGGACGCCGTGCGTGATCACGCTCACCAAGGGCGCCTACGAGCCGCGCTACGCGTCGCTCAAGGGGATCATGGCGGCCAAGAAGAAGCCGCTGGAGGAAAAGGCCGTGACGGCGGGCGACAGCGGCGTGGAGGTGCGCGCGTTCCGCGAGCCCGCCCAGCGCCAGGCCGGCCGCATCGTGGGCGAGGGCCCCGACGCCGTGCCCGCGCTGCTCAAGCTGCTGCGCGAAGAGGCGAAAGTGATCTAACGGCAGGGAATAGGGAACAGGGAATAGGGAATAGCAAGCAACGGCAGCTGCACGGGACCGGCATTCACAGGATTGCACGCGCAACCTGCTTTCCTCGCCGGACCGGCCGCAGCACGGATCTTTGTCAGGCTATTCCCTATTCCCTGTTCCCTGTTCCCTCTCAGTCCTTGAATCCCGAGAGGAGCCCCAAACATGCCAGGCATTTTCGCGTTCGCGGAGACGCGCGACGGTGAGATCCGCAAGGTGGCCCACGAGGTGGTGACCGCCGCCCGCACCCTGGCCGACGCGCTGGGCACCGAGGTGCACGCCGTGCTGCTGGGCGGCCCCGGCACCGCCGCCGCGGCCGCCGACCTGGGCCGCTACGGCGCCGACAAGGTGTTCGTGGGTGAGAGCGACGCCTTTGCCCACTACTCGGCCGAGGGCTTTACCACCGTCATCACCGGCTTCATCCAGGAGCACGGCTGCGACGCCGCGCTCTTTCCCGCCAGCTCGCTGGGCCGCGACCTGGCGCCCCGCGTGGCGGCGCGGCTGGGCGTGGGCTACGCCAGCGACTGCACGGCGGTCACGGTGGAGGGCGGCCAGGTCGTCGCCACGCGCCCCGAGTACGCCGGCAAGCTGATCGCGCAGGTGGCTACCACGGGCAAGCCCGCCGTGCTCTCGCTGCGCGCCAACGTCTTTCTCCCGGTGGAGAACGCCAAGGGCGGCGAGGTGCAGACGCTGGACGTGTCGGTGAACCAGGCCGACTTCGGCGCCATCGTCCGCGAGATCAAGGCGGGCGCGGCGGAAAAGATGGACGTGGGTGAGGCCCCCATCGTCATCTCCGGCGGGCGCGGGCTGCAGAGCCCCGACAACTTCAAGCTGCTGGAAGAGCTGGCCGAGGCGTTCGGCGGCAAGGCGGCGGTGGGTGCGTCGCGCGCCGTGGTCGACGCCGGGTGGCGCCCGCACAGCGAGCAGGTGGGGCAGACGGGCAAGACCGTGGCGCCCACGCTGTACATCGCCGTCGGCATCAGCGGCGCCATTCAGCACCTGGCCGGCATGCGCACCTCGCGCTACATCGTGGCCATCAACAAGGACCCCGAGGCGCCCATCTTCAAGCTGGCCGACTACGGCATCGTGGGCGACCTGCACCAGATCCTGCCCCGCATGAC
>DASQBH010001620.1:0-5346 GCA_035635315.1 Longimicrobium sp. | reverse complement strand
CCAGCCGCTCGGCGGGCAGGCCGGGGTCCAGGGGCACGTAGGCGCCCCCTGCCTTCAGCACGGCCAGGAGCGAGACCACCATCTCCAGGCTCCGCTCCATCAGCACGCCCACGCGCACCTCCGGACCCACGCCGCGGCCGCACAGGTGGTGGGCAAGGCGGTTGGCGCGGGCGTTCAGCTCCGCGTACGTGAGCGACTCCTCCTCGAACCGCACGGCCACCGCCCCCGGAGTGCGCGCGGCCTGGGCTTCGAACAGCTCGTGGATGCACCGGTCCGCCGGAACCTCGGCCGCCGTGCGGTTCCACTCCTCCAGTACCTGCCGCCGTTCGGCCTGCGGGAGCACCTCGATGTATCCCAGCGGGCACTCCGGCGCCCCTTCCAGCGCCTCGACCAGTCCCCCCAGCGCCGTGTTCATGAGCGCACACACCCGCTCCGCACCGACTTCGCCCTGCACCTGCACCGTCAGGGAGAACCCGTCTCCCAGGTCGTCCACCGAGAGAGTGAGCGGGTAGTTCGACCGCTCCATTGCGCGGATCCCCAGGGCGGCTCCCGGGGCCGCTGGCTGCTTTCCGCCACGCACGCCGTGCCGGTAGTTGAATACCGCCGAGAACAGCGGCTCTGGCGCCGGCACCCCGCTGCACTGCTGCGCGAGCGCGAGGGAGGCGTGCTCATGGCGCACCAGGCTGGCCAGGAGCGCCTGGGTGCGCCGCACGCTCGTCACCGCGCCTGCCTCCGCCAACCGGATGCGGATGGGCAGCGTGTTGATGAACGGCCCCAGCACCCGGTCCGCGCCCTCCCCACCCTGCATCCGCCCGAAGAGCACCGTCCCGAAGACCACGTCGCTCCGGCCCGAGACCCGCGCCAGCACCTGCGCCCACGCCACGTGGCACACGCTCGCCGTGCTCACTCCCAGCGCCCGCGCCCGCGCCCGCAGCCGCTCCCCCAGCCCTTCCTCTACCTCCAGCCGCGCCTGCTCCAGCTCCAGCCCGTCCCCGTGCACGTCCCGCAGTCCGAACGGCGCCGTCGGCTCATCGACATCCCCCAGCAACTCGCGGAAGAACGCTTCGTGCTCCGCCCGGCTTACCCCCAGCCGCGCCTGCGCCACGTAGTTGCGGAAGGGCAGGGGAGCCGGCAGCTGCTCCGCGCGACCGTCGAGGTGTGCGTCGATCTCCGCCCGGAGCACCTCCATCGCGGTGTGGTCGCTCGTCAGGTGGTGCTGCAGCAGCAACAGCACCCAGCGCCCCTCGGTCACGTCACGGGTGACATGGGCGCGCAGCATGGGAGCGCGGCTCAGGTCGATACGGTGATGCCGCGGGTTGAAGCGCTCGTGGATCTGGCGCACCACGTCTCCCGCGGCGGCATCGACCTCCACCTCTTCGACCGCGAGCGGAGCGTGACGCCAGACCACCTGCACCGGCTCGGAGAGCCCCTCCCACACCACCGCCGTGCGCAGGATGTCGTGGCGCGCGACCACCGCCTGCAGCGCGCCCAGGTAGGCGTCCAGCTGCTCGCGGCTCTCGAAGACGAACGGCAGGGAGAGCAGGTAGGGATCGCCCTCCTGCGTGAGCAGGTGGTGGAAGAGGATACCCTCCTGCAGGGGAGCCAGCGGGTAGATGTCCTGCACGTTCCCCGCGCCGCCGGGCACGCCGGCTACGACGCGGTCGATCTCCGCCTGCGTGAGCTCCACCAGCGGGAGCATCTCCGGGGTGATGGCACCGCAGCCGGCCGGGATGCGGTTCGGCGGGATCGCTACCTCGTGGAAGTCACCTCCCGCCGCCGCGGCGAGCTCCGCCACCGTGGGCGTGGTGAAGAGGGCGCGTACGTCCGCGCGCACGCCGCGGCGCCGCATGCGCTCGACGAGGGTGACCGCCAAGAGGGAGTGGCCCCCCAGGGCGAAGAAGTTGTCGTGCACCCCCACCCGCTCCACCTTCAGCACCTCCGCCCAGATCCCCGCCAGCACTTCCTCCACCGGCGTCCGCGGCGCCACGTACCGGTCCGCGTCCGACGCGAACTCCGGCGCCGGCAGCGCCTTGCGGTCCAGCTTCCCGTTCGGAGTCAACGGTAGCGCGTCCAGCACCACGAACGCCCCGGGGACCATGTACTCCGGCAGGCTCCGCCGCACGTGCGCGCGCAGCGCCTCGGCTTCGGCGTCGCTGACGACGTACGCCACCAGCCGCCTCTCGCCCGCGTCTTCGCGCACCAGGACCGCACACTCGCGCACGCCCTCGTGCTCCCGCAGCGCCGCTTCGATCTCCCCCAGCTCGATCCGGAAGCCCCGGATCTTCACCTGGAAATCGGTGCGCCCCAGATACTCCAGCGTCCCGTCCGCCCGCCAGCGCGCCCGGTCCCCGGTGCGGTACAGCCTCGCTCCCGGCCGCCCGCTGAAGGGGTCGGGGACGAAGCGCTCCGCGGTCATCGCGGCACGCCCCAGGTAGCCGCGCGCCACCCCCGTCCCTCCGATCAGGAGCTCGCCCGGGACGCCCGCCGGCTGCGGGCTCCCGAACGTGTCGCAGACGTACAGGCGCACGTTCCCCAACGGGCGGCCGATCGGGTGCCCGTACACGATCCCGTCCTGCGGGACGGGGTGCGTGGAGGCCAGGATGGTCCCCTCGGTGGGGCCGTAGAGGACGTGCGACTCCGCCCCGGGGAGCGCCTCCCGCATCTCCGCCAGCAGGTCGGCCGCGACCCGGTCGCCGCCCACGAAGGCGCGCCGCAGCCGGGCGAGCCGAGGAGTCTCACGCTCCACGTGGACCAGCTGCCGCATCAGCGCGGGGACGGCGTGCACCAGCGTGGCGTCCGCGATCTCCTCCACCAGCGTGGGCACGTCCAGCACCCGCTCGCGCGCCACCAGGCGCACCGCGGCCCCGGAGGTGAGCGGCAGCAGCGCCTCGAAGAGCCAGATGTCGAAGGCGTATGATGCCAGCGCCGGCATCACGTCGCCTTCGCCGACGCCGAACGCCTCGCGCGTGGTGGCCAGCAGGTTCGTAAGCGAGCCGTGCTGCACCAGCACCCCCTTGGGGCGGCCCGTGCTCCCCGAGGTGTAGATGACGTACGCCAGGCTTGCGGCGGACGCGGGCACCTCCGGCGCCTCCGCCGCCGTGTCCGCCGCCGCCTCCGGAAGCTGGTCCACCCGCACCAGGGTGGCTCCGTGCTCCGGCAGCACCCCGGCCGTGCCCCCCGTGGCTACCACCACCGGAAGCGCCGCGTCGGCGATGATCCACCCCAGCCGCTCCGCCGGGTAGCCCGGATCCAGGGGGACGTAGGCGCCGCCCGCCTTCCAGATCCCCAGCACCCCCACCAGCAGCTCGGGCGTGCGCTCCATGCACAGCCCCACCGGCGTCTCAGGCCCGAAGCCCAGGTCGCGCAGGTGCCGGGCGAGGATCGTCGCGCGCCGGTCCAGCTCGCCGTAGGTCACGGCTTCGGGGCCGTCCAGGAGGGCGACGGCCTCCGGAGCGCGGCGCGCCCACTCGGCGAAGAGCGTGTGGGCCGGCGGGTCGGAGGTTTCGCGCTCCGTGTGGTTCCACGTCCCGAGCACCTGCTCTCGCTCCGCCGCCGCGAGCAATTCCAGCTGCGAAAGCCGCACGTCCGCGTTCTCCGCCACCTGCTCCAGCACCCGGTGCAGGTGGCTGAGCATCCGCACGATCGTACCGCGCTCGAAGAGGTCGGTGCTGTAGGACAGCCCTCCGCGCAGGCCTTGCCGCGTTGCTACGAAGTCGAGCGACAGGTCGAACTTGGCGTGGGCGAAATCCGTGGTGACCCTTTCGGTGTTCAGCTCTGCCAGGCCACTCCCCGGTTCCTCCACGTCCTGTAGCGCGAACGACACCTGAAAGAGGGGCGAGTGGCTCAAGGACCGCTCCGGCTGCAGCTCGGCCACCAGGCGCTCGAAGGGCACCTCCTGGTGCTCGTACGCGCCCAGCGTCGCCCCCCGCACCCGCCCCAGCACCTCGCGGAATCTCGGGTTTCCCGAGAGGTCGGTCCGCAGCACCAGCGTGTTGACGAAGAAGCCGATCAGATCCTCCACCTCCCGGCGCGTACGTCCCGCGATCGGGCTGCCCACGACGATGTCCCCGCTCCCGCTGTACTTGGACAGCAGCACCTGGAAGGCGCCCAGCAGCGTCATGTACAGCGTCGCGCCTTCGCTCCGCCCCAGCGCCTGCAACCGCTCCAGCAGCTCACCGGGAAGCTCGATCCGCTCGTACGCCCCGCGGAACGTCTGCATCGCCGGGCGTGGATGGTCGGTGGGCAGCTCCAGCAGCGCGGGTGCGTCCGCGAGCCGCTCCCTCCAGTAGCCGAGCTGCCGATCCAGGACCTCGCCCTCCAACTGCGCGCGCTGCCACACTGCGTAGTCCGCGTACTGCACCGGCAGCTCCGGCAGCGGCGACTCCCGCCCCTCGCGGTACGCCTCGTACAGCGCCGACAGCTCGCGGAACAGCACCCCCATGCTCCACCCGTCGCTGACGATGTGGTGCATCGAGAGCAGCAGCACGTGGTCTTCCTCGCCCAGCCGCAGCAGCGTCGCACGGAAGAGCGGGCCCGCCGAGAGGTCGAACGCCCGCCGCGCCTCCTCGCCGGCCCGCCGCCTGACCGCTGCCTCGCGATCCGCCGCGCTCAACCCCGACAAGTGCTCCACCGGCAGGGCGAACCCGCCGAAGGGCGCGATCACCTGCACCGGCGCGCCGTCCGCTTCGGCGAAGACCGTGCGCAGCGACTCGTGACGCCGGACGATCTCGCCCAGCGCGCGCTCCAGCGCCGCCTCGTCCAGGGCACCGCCCAGGCGCCGTGCCGCGGGGATGTTGTAGACGGGGCTCCCCGGCTCCAGCCGATCGATGAACCAGAGCCGCTCCTGCGCGAAGGAGAGCGGCAGCGCCCCCGTGCGCTCGGCTGGCACCACCGGCGGCAGCACCGGCAGCTCCGCGCGGCGCATCTCCTCCACGCGCTTCGCCAGCTCCGCCACCGTGGGTCCCTCGAAGAGCGCCCGCAGCGGCAGTTCGACGCCGAACAGCTCGCGGATCCGCGACACCACCCGCGTGGCCAGCAGGGAGTGCCCGCCCAGGTCGAAGAAGCGGTCCTCCACCCCCACCCGCTCCAGCCGCAGCACCTCTGCCCAGATCCCCGCCAGCGCCTCCTCCACCGGCGTGCGCGGCGCCACGTACGCCTCTTCCGCCGCGGCGTACTCCGGCGCCGGCAGGGCTCGGCGGGCCACCTTCCCGCTCGGCGTCAGCGGCAGCGACTCCAGCATCACGACCGCCGACGGCACCATGTACTCCGGCAGGCGCCCCTTCAGGTGCGCCCTCAGCTCCGCGGGGCTGACCTCCTCGCCCGCCACCACGTAGGCCACCAGCCGCC
>DASQBH010001619.1:0-7065 GCA_035635315.1 Longimicrobium sp. | reverse complement strand
GTTCGTGCAGGCGGACACCAACCTCACGCGCGTGCACGGCGGCGTGGGGCTGGGCCTGACCATCAGCCGCGGGATGGCGGAGGCCATGGGCGGACGCCTCTCGGTCGAGAGCACGCCGGGCGTGGGCTCCACCTTTACCCTCACCCTCCCGCGCGCCCCCGCCGCCGCGACCGCACACGAGCGCGAGGAAGCGCTGGCCGGCGCGTAGAGCGGACCCCACCGAGGTGCGAACGCCGCGCGCTTTCCTCCGGAGTGACAGATCCGGGGGCCCTCGAACATCTTATCCGTAGAGCCGCACAGGTGCGGCCGACCCGGTGCCGGAAGACGTGGCTTTACGCAATCCATGGCCCTGGGATTGCTCGCATCTCCCGGCGTTTCCCACGCCTCGCCCCACCCGGAGGATCTCCATGCGCGCGCAGACCTCGATGCTCGTCCTGGCACTTTCGCTGGCCGCGGCGGCGTGCGGGCCGTCGGTGCAGTCCGCCTCGTACGTGCGCCTGCCGCAGCCGCCGGCGGAGCGTGACGCGGCCGCCATGCGCATCTACGAGCACACCCGCCCCGACTGCGCGTTCGAGGAGCTCGGCCGGCTGACGGGGCGCCGGCGCCTGCCCACGCACTCGCCGGACGAAATCGCCGACGCCATGCGCCGCCGCGCCGCGGAGATGGGCGGCGACGCCATCATCGCCTTCGGCGAGCGGCAGGAGGGGCCCAGCGGCGTCATCATCCCGGTGTCGGAGCACGCGTCCATCGGCACCATCTCCAGCGGCACCGTCTTCGTGGGCACGGTGGTGCGCTTTACGGACCCGGCCTGCACCGCCGCGCCGTCCATCGCCGCGGACGCCTGAGGCATGCGGCCACGCGCCGCCGCCCTCCTCCTGCTGCTCGCCCTCACTCTCACGGGCGCGTCCGCCGCGTACCAGCGCGTGGGGGCGCGGCGGATGGTGGAGGGCGAGGCGTGGTGCAGCACCCCGGCACCCTGCCAGATCCGCGCGCTGGGCGCCGGCTTTCCCCTTCCCTACCTGGTCGACGATCCCCAGGTCTCCGTCCCCAACGCCATCGGCATCGGCGAAGACGACTTCCTCGCCGGCGCGTTCCTGATCGACGTGCTGGTCTGGTTCGCGCTGGCCATCCTGGCACTGTGGATGATCCGCGGTCGCAAACGCACGGCCGCTCCGGTTGATGCGGAATCCGGACAAAGAGTTTGATGTCCTCGGAGGGTGTTCCTTATCTCGAAACCGAAAGAGTGACTTCCTGAGGGAGCGCAACGCGAAACCTGAACCTCCACAATCACTTGCGCGCGACCGAAGGATCTCCTTTCGGCCGTCTCGGGGCTGGATTAATGGTGCGAATCCAGCCCCACAGTTCTGCCGGCGAGATCCTTCAGTCGGCGCCCGGATTGCGGAGTCAGGCCAAGTCCAACGCGGCGCCTCCCTCAGGAAATCACTAAGGTTTTTGCGCATTCTGAATAACGGATCCCGCCCGGCATCCGCCGCGCTGTCCACGTCCGGCGGGCGCATACGTTGTTGGTGGAAGGCTACCGATCCAGCCATCCGCCACCCGGAGCGCCCATGATCCCTCGCGTCGTCCTTCTGCTGCTGGCCGCGCTCGCCGTGGCGGGTCCGGCTGCGGCCCAGTCCGGCAGCGTCCCGGGCGGGTCGCTCCCCGCGTTCCGCTCCGACCGCGAGCTGGTCCGCTACCTCCGGAACCTGGAGGGCAGGCGCGCCCCCGCCCCGCCGCCCGTCGCGGCCCCCGTGCCCGCGCCGCTCCCGTGCACCGCGCCTTCCGCGACCCCGCCGCCCGCCGCGGCGCAGGGCGAGCCCACACAGGAATACGCCGTGATCACCGGGCGCGTGACGAACACACAGGGCTGCCCGGAGTCGGGCGTGCTGGTGCGCATTGAATCACTGAACGCCGGCACCCCCGTGGCTGCGGACGGCACGTACCGGCTGGTCATCCCCAGCGTCCGTATCCAACCGGGACAGGAGGTGCAGATCACCGCCTCGCGCCAGGGGCTGACGCCCGTAAGCCGCTCCATCACCCTTTCGCCGGGGGCGCGGCTCACGCAGAACTTCCAGATGGCCGCACAGATCGTCTTTCTGGAAGACGTGGTGGTCGCGGGGACAGCCGGCGCGCCGTCGATCACCAACAACCAGCACGAGGGGGTGGACGAGGGCGCCATCGTAAAGCTGCACGGCGACTACCTGGTGATCCTGCGCCGCGGGCGGCTGTTCACGGTGGACGTGGGCGGCGGCTCCCTGCGGCCCGTCTCGATGGTGAACGCGTTCGGCGCCGACGGAGACCCGGACGCGTGGTACGACGAGATGCTGGTGAGCGGCGACCAGGTGGTGGTGATCGGCTACAGCTACGAGCGCGGGGGGACGGAGATCGTGCTGTTCCGCATCGACCGTGAAGGCGGGCTGCACTACCGCGAGACGTACAACCTGCGCTCCGACGACTACTACTCGTCGCGCAACTACGCCAGCCGCCTGATCGGCACGCGGCTGGTGCTGTACGCGCCCATCCCCGCCGACGTGTGGGGGCCGATCTCCGATGACGCGCGGGCGGACCACGACGCGCTGGACGAGTGGATGCCCGCCGTGCGCCGCTGGCACCAGGGTGCGGACGACGACGAGTTCCGCCGCATCCTGCGCCCCGGCCGCGTCTACGGTCCCGGGCGAACGCTGCACCTGGACGACGAGCCGGTGCTGCACACCGTGACCAGCTGCGAGCTGGGACGAGGCAGGCTGGAGTGCGACGCCACGGCCGTGCTGGGACCCATGGCGCGCGTGTTCTACGTTTCGCCCACGGCCGTCTACGTGTGGACCAGCGACTGGACCCGCACGGTGAGGCGGACGCCCTCGACGGTGTACCGCATTCCGCTGGACGGCTCGCCCCCCGCGGCGCTGGGGGTGGAGGGAAGCCCCGTGGACCAGCTCTCGTTCCTGGAAAGCGGCGACGGGCACCTGAACGTGCTGGTACGCTCCGAAGGGGCCGGCGACGGGATGTGGAACGCCGAGCACGGCGGCGGCGACGTGGCGCTGCTGCGCGTTCCGCTCCACCGGTTTGGCGACGGGCGGGGCTCCGCGCCGGCCCGGGCCTACCGCGCGCTCCCCGCGCCGTCCGAGGACGGGTACGCGCTGCACAACCGCTTCGTGGGCCGCCACCTGCTGTACGGCGTGGCGCTCGACCGCCCCGGCGCCAGCGTGGTGTTCGCCGTGGGGTGGGCGGGCGGACGGCTGGCGGAGATCCCCATCCCCCACGACGTCCAGCGCATCGAAGCGATGGGCAGCGACGCGGTGGTGGTGGGCACGGACGAGCAGGACCTGCACTTCAGCGGCATTCGCCTGGGGCGAGAGCCGCGCGTGGCGCAACGGTACGTGCACCGCGGCGCGCAACAGGGCGAGGAGCGCACCCACGGCTTCTTCTACCGCGCCGACGCGCCGGACCAGGGCGTCATCGGCCTCCCCATCACCGGCCCCGGCGAGCCCCGCTACGCGCACCTGTTCGAGGAATCCGCCTCCGTGCTGTTCGTGGAGAACCGCGACGCGGCGTTCCGCCCGCTGGGCGAGCTGGCGGCGCAGCCGGAGGGGGCGGAAGACGACAACTGCATCGCCAGCTGCGTGGACTGGTACGGCAACTCGCGCCCCATCTTTCTGGGCGGCCGCATCCTGGCGCTGCTGGGATACGAGATCGTGGAGGGCGCCGTGAGGGACGGCCGCATCCGCGAGGTGCGGCGGGCGGCGTTCGCGCCGCAGGCTCTGGCCGCCCGGCACTGAGCGCGGCACCCCATCGGCACCGCTCGCGCTCTCGGCGCCGGCCCTGGCGTGGATGCAGAGATCGGACAAGATACGCCTCACACGGAGTCAACGGGTCAACGGAGTTCGCTCCTGCCTCGCCGAACGGCACATCGCCGTCGGAAGCGGCACGGGAAAACTCCGTCAACTCCGTTGACTCCGTGTGAGGCGCCATCCTTCCCGTCCTCTCGCGAAAGTGTAGGCGGACACGGGACGGCAGCGTATGTTGGGGTGCGCGGGACCACCGGAACCCCAGACGGAGAACCTCGGAAAACATGACCCACGACGCGGACGTCATCATCGTAGGCGCGGGCCTGGCGGGGCTCGTGGCCGCGGCGGAGGTTGCGGAGGCGGGAAAGCGGGTGATCGTGCTGGAGCAGGAGCCCCCGCAGTCGCTGGGCGGGCAGGCGTTCTGGAGCTTCGGCGGGCTGTTCCTGGTGGATTCGCCGGAGCAGCGGCGGATGGGGATCAAGGACTCGCGCGAGCTGGCGCTGACGGACTGGATGGGCACCGCCGGCTTCGACCGCGAAGAAGACGCGTGGCCGCGCCGCTGGGCCGAGGCGTACGTCGACTTCGCCGCGGGGGAAAAGCGCGCCTGGCTGTACGAGCGCGGCATCCGCTGGTTTCCCGTGGTGGGCTGGGCGGAGCGGGGCGGATACACCGCCCTGGGCCACGGCAACAGCGTCCCGCGCTTTCACGTGACGTGGGGAACGGGGCCGGCGGTGGTGGAGCCGTTCATCCAGCGCGTGCGCCAGGCGGAAAAGGACGGCCGCCTCGAGCTGCGCTTTCGCCACCGCGTGGACGGGCTGAGCATGACGGACGGCGCGGTGGACGGCGTGCACGGCGCCGTGCTGGACCCGTGCGACGAGGCGCGGGGAAAGCCGTCCACGCGCAACGTGGTGGGTGACTTCGTGCTGCGGGCGCAGGCGATCATCGTCACCAGCGGCGGCATCGGCGGCAACCACGAGCTGGTGCGGCGCAACTGGCCAAAGCGGATGGGCGAGCCGCCGAAGCGGATGATCAGCGGCGTTCCCGCGCACGTGGATGGGCGGATGCTGGAGATCAGCCAGGCGGCGGGGGGCACCGTCATCAACCCCGACCGCATGTGGCACTACACGGAGGGGATCCAGAACTGGGATCCCATCTGGCCCATGCACGGCATCCGCATCCTCCCCGGCCCGTCGTCGCTCTGGTTCGACGCGCTGGGGCGGCGGCTGCCTCCGCCGCTCTTTCCCGGCTTCGACACGCTGGGAACGCTGGAGCACATCGCGAAGACGGGGTTCGACTACACCTGGTTCGTGCTGACGCAGAAGATCATCGAAAAGGAGTTCGCGCTCAGCGGCAGCGAGCAGAACCCCGACCTGACGGGCAAGAGCGTGCGCAAGGTGCTCAGCCGCGTCCTCCCCGGCGCGCCGCCGCCGGTGGAGGCGTTCAAGCAGAAGGGCGCGGACTTCGTCGTCGCCCCCACGCTGGCGGAGCTGGTGCGGGGGATGAACGCGCTGACGGACGAGCCGCGCATCGACTTCCAGCAATTGCAGGCGCAGATCGTGGCGCGCGACCTACAGATGGAGAACGAGTTCGGCAAGGACGCGCAGATCACGGCCATGCGCGGCGCCCGCAACTACCGCGGCGACCGGCTGATCCGCGTCGCCAAACCGCACCGCATCCTGGACCCCGCCGCCGGCCCGCTGATCGCCGTGCGCCTTTCCATCCTGACCCGCAAGACGCTGGGCGGCCTGCAGACGGACCTTTCCTCCCGCGTCCTCCGCGCGGACGGGGAGCCGCTTCCCGGCCTGTACGCCGCGGGCGAGGTGGCGGGGTTCGGCGGCGGGGGGATGCACGGCTACCGCGCGCTGGAAGGCACCTTTCTGGGCGGCTGCATTTTCTCCGGCCGCACCGCCGGGCGCGCGGCGGCGGCCGTGGTGTAGCGCGGGCTCCAGGGCGCTTCGAAAGGCGTCGGACCGACGCCCGCGGGGTGCCCCTCCCCCGGCCCCTCCCCGTTCGTTCCTCACGGAGAGGGGAGAATTCGATCCCGCTGCGGCAGCGGTGTTCGTGTAACCCCTCCGGAGCGCTCTGGACACTCGGCTCGCGTCACCTCTCTCCCGCGCCGTTTGCGGGGGAGAGGCCGGGAGAGGGGGCCGCCGGCGGGCCACGTCGAGACGTCGGGATCTCAGCCGTACAGCCCCAGGAGCGAATGAATTCGCCGCTGGAAAATCGCAAAGTCCGCCTGCGCGGACTGTATCCGCCAGCCCGTCCCGCCTTACCCGGTACCCTTCATTCCGCCTCCATCTTCCCCCGATGACCTCGCTGACCTATCGCTCCGTTGCCGTGCACTGGCCCCGCCTGATCGCGGGGTGCCTGGCGATGACCGGGGTGCTGATCCTGGCGGTGGAGTGGAATCCGCTGGCGCGCGTCGCCCGGCCGGTGATGGACTCGTTTCCGCTTCTGATGCTGGCCATCGTGCTGCTGTTCGCGGCGGTGCTCGGGTTCGGGCGGCCGTGGGCGGAGTTCGAGCTGTCGGAGTTGGGCATCCTGCGGCGCGAAGGGGTGATCTACTCGCTCTTTCGAACCGCGCACGCCCTGCCCTGGGACGCCGTGGAGAGCGCCACGGTGCGCGAGGAGATGGACGGCACCCGGTCCTTCGTCATCCGCAGCAACCACGGCGCGGAGTGGAAGGTGTGGGAGAAGTTCGGAAGCGCGGACGGCTTCGACGCGTTCCGGCAGGCCGTGGCGGAGCGGCTGGAGGCGCGGCCCCGCGCGCCCGGTGCCGCGGGGCCGGTGCAGGTGCGCTCCGTCTGGGACGGCGTGGGCGCGCGCGTGTTCGTAGGCGCGCTGGCAGTCGGCTGGGCGGTGCTCGCCGTGGTGACGGCGACGGGTCCGGCGGAGGGCCGCGGCGCGCGTACCGCGAAGCTGCTGGGGATGGCGCTGATCCTGGCGCCGATGGTGTTCCGCGCCTTCGTGCACCGCCGTCGCCCGGGGAACGCGTCCGCCTGACGCGCACCAAGAGGAAATCCCTCTCCCCTCGCGCGGAACTCGTCCCGGGCGACCTCAGAATGTGTTTAAGAATCAGCCTAACCGATTGACTTCCTGAGGGAGGCGCAGCTCCCAACTCTCTGCTGCGCAAGCAATCTGGCGCCGACCGAAGGATCTTGCCGGCAGCACCTGGGGGCTGGATCGGTGCCGCGTGGCCAGCCCCGCAATCGCCGAGACGAGGTCCTTCGGTCGCGCACAAGCGGTTGAGCAACTTCAAGTTCCGGAGGCGCGCTCCCTC
>DASQBH010001618.1:0-2105 GCA_035635315.1 Longimicrobium sp. | reverse complement strand
GGCGTCCAGCCGCTGCGGCTCGCCGGCGGCGGTGATGCGAAAGGCGTGGCCGTGGCCGGCGTTGGAAAAGGCCAGCGTCCCCGCGGCGGGGTCGATGACGCCGTAGAACAGGGTGAGGTACATCTCCGTGTTCTCCAGCTCGTCGATCACCGCGCGGTGGGTGCGGTGCAGCACCTGGCTGGGCGCGTCGCCCTCGGAGGCGTGGATGGCCACGGCGCTGATGGTGAGCGCCATGATGAGCGCCGCGCCGAACCCGTGGCTGCTCACGTCGCCGATCAGCACCCCCAGCCGGCCGTTGGGCAGGCGGAACAGGTGGTAGAAGTCGCCGCCCACGGACTCGGCCGGGACGCACCGCCCCGCCACCTGCGCGTAGTCGGCGAACCCCTCCAGCGGGGGAAGGAGCTTGAGCTGAAGGTCGTGCGCCAGCTCCAGCTCGCGCACCAGCCGCTCCTGACGCAGGCTTTCCTCGATGAGCCGGTTGTTCTCCACCGCGGCGCCGATCTGGCTGGCGATGGCGGAGAGCAGCTTCATGTCGCCGGCGCTGAACCCGTCGTTGCCGCCGCGGCCGATGAGGTTGATGACGCCCACGGCGCGCGCCTCGCCCTCGGGCGGCGTGTAGCTGACGGGGACGGAGAGGAAGGAGCCGCGCTGCCGGTCGCCGCCGGCGCAGTCGTCGCGGTAGTACTCTTCGCCGGGGGCAAGAATGACCGCGCGTCCCTCGCGGAACACGGCGGCGGTCACCGAGCAGGGATCGTCCACCGGGATGGGGTGCGTCTGCCCGTCGCCGCCCTCCACGGCGGCCAGGTACAGCTGGCGCCGGTCGCCGTCGTGCACCCACAGCGAGGCGCGGCTGGCGCCCAGGATCCCCGCAACCTCCTGCAGGATGGTGCGCGACGCCTCTTCCAGCGAGATGATGGAGCCCAGGATCTCGCTGATGGAGTAGAGCAGGGTGATCTCCTCGTACCGCTCGGCGATCTCGCGGCTGAAGGAGCGCATCTCCTCGTCGTGGCGGGCCACGCGGGCCAGGGTGGCGCCCAGAAAGTCCGCCGCGCCCCGCGCGTCGTCCAGCGGCGCGCCGGGGATCTCCAGGCGCAGCGGCACGCCGGGCACGTCCACGGCGCCGTCGCCGGGGGACGCGTCCAGGCCGTCGACGCCGATCCACCCGTCGGCGCCGTCCCTTTGCCACACGCGCACGCCGTCCCAGGCCCGGCGCAGGTCGCCAAGCACCTCGCGCGCCGAAGCGGGAAGGCGGGGGACGGAAGGGGCGGCCGTAATCACCTCGGGAGGGGGCTCACTGTCCGGATGCGCGGCGAAGGTCGTGCTCGCGCCGCAACACCATCCGCACCGAGTTGCCGGGCGGGTGGTACTGCACCTCGTCCATCAGCTCGCGGATGAGGAAGATGCCGCGGCCCCCGGTGCCGTCCAGGTTCTCGGGAAGGGTGGGATCGGGAACCACGGCGTCGTCGAAGCCCTCGCCCTCGTCGTGCACGTGCAGGGCGACGGCCTGGGACGACAGCTCCACCTCAACGCGGACGCGCTTTTCGGGGTCGCTGCCGTTGCCGTAGATCATGGCGTTGGCCAGCGCCTCGGCCACGCCCACGCGAAAGTTGAGGTTGAGCCGGGAGCCGTTGAAGTCGTACGCCCGCAGCCGGTCCACCAGGTAGGCCACGGCGGTCTCGATGACGCGCGGGTCGCTGGGCAGCTCCAGCACGAACGCGCAGGCGTCGCCCGTCAGGGGGGAAGCGGCCATGGCGGTCAGCGGGTCCCCCCGCGCGGGGCGCGGGCACGGACGGGGTACAGGCTCATGGTGGCAGACACGGCACGCCGCGCCGGGCACCCTGCCCCGGAGCGGCGCGGCCGCGGGCGGTTCACGGGATGCGCGCGGCTCAGAACCCCGCCAGGGCCTCGTCGCGCGTGTCGGCGATGCTGAACAGCGTGTCCAGCTTGGTGAGCTCGAACAGGGTGCGCAGGTCCTCGTTCAGGTTGGCCAGGCGCAGCTCGCCGCCCTGCTCACGGATCTTCTTGCTCAGGCTCACCAGCACGCCCAGGCCGGACGAGTCGATGTAGCCGGTGTTGGAGAAGTCGATGAGGAACTTGCGCTCGCC
>DASQBH010001617.1:0-2758 GCA_035635315.1 Longimicrobium sp. | reverse complement strand
GAAGCCGAACCAGGCATCGGTGGCGCTGAACAGACGCGCGACGTTGCGGTGCTCGATCAGCGCTCCCTTGGGCGCGCCGGTAGAGCCGGAGGTGTAGATGACGTATGCCAGCGAATCCGGCGTCGCCCCGCTCGCGGGATTCTCCGTGCTCTCGGCCGCGATCTCGGCCTGCGCGGCGTCGAGGCCGATCAGCTCGACGCCGTCCGGCACCGACAGCGTGGCGCGGACCTTCTCCTGCGCCAGGAGCACCGGCACTCCGGCGTCGGAAAGGGTGAACGCCAGCCGGTCCGCTGGATGCGCAGGATCCAGCGGCACGTACGCGCCCCCGGCCTTCAGCACCGCCAGAATGGCGACCACCATCTCTACGCCGCGCTCAAGGCAGATCCCCACCCGCACCTCCGGGCCCACCCCACGCCGCCGGAGGTAGTGGGCGAGCGGGTTCGCCCGGTCGTTCAGCTCGCGGTAGGTGAGCGACTCATCTTCGAAGCGTACGGCCACCGCCCCCGGCGTGCGCGCCGCCTGCGCTTCGAACAGCTCGTGGATGCACCGGTCCGCCGGATACCCGGCCTCCGTCCGGTTCCACTCCTCCAGCACCAGCGCGCGCTCCGCCTCGCCGAGCAGCTCCAGTTCCGAAAGCCGCACGTCCGCATCCGCGGCGACCTGCTCCAGCACCCGCTGCAGGTGCTCCAGCATCCGCCGGACGGTGGAGCGGTCGAAGAGGTCGGTGCTGTACTCCAGCAAGCCGGAGACGCCGCCGCCGTGCGGGACGGCGGTGAGACCCAGGTCGAACCGGGTGGTCTCCACCTCCGCGGCCACCCCCTCCATCCGCAGCCCCGCGAGGCCCGAGCCTGAGCCGGAGCCGGAGTGGTCGGCATTCTGGAGGGTGAACGTCACCTGGAAGAGCGGCGAGTGGCTCATCGACCGCTCCGGCTGCAGCTCGGCGACCAGCCGCTCGAACGGCACCTCCTGGTGCTCGTACGCGCCCAGCGTCCCCTCGCGCACCCGCCCCAGCAGCTCGCGGAAGGTGGGATCGCCCGAGAGGTCGGTGCGCAGCACGAGCGTGTTGGCGAAGAAGCCGATCAGCTCCTCCACCTCGGGCCGCGTGCGCCCGGCGATGGGGCTGCCCACGACGATGTCCTCGCTCCCGCTGTACTTCGACGGCAGCAGCTGAAAGGCGCCCAGCATCACCATGTACAGCGTGGCGCCCTCGCCACGGCCCAGCGCCTGGAGACCGTCCAGCAGCGCGCGCGGCAGGTCGAACCTCTCCCGCGCGCCGCGGTGCGACTGCACCGGCGGCCGGGGCCGGTCCGTCGGCAGCTCCAGCAGCGCCGGCGCGCCCGCCAGCCGCTCCTTCCAGTAGCCGATCTGGCGGTCGAGCGCCTCGCCGCCGAGCTCCTCGCGCTGGCGCAGGGCGTAGCGCCCGTAGCTGGTCGGCAGCTCCGCCAGCGGCGACCCCTCCTCGCGCGCGAAGGCCTGGTACAGCGTCAGCAGCTCATGGCGGAAGATCCCCTGCGACCAGCCGTCGGTGGCGACGTGGTGCACGGTGATGAGGAGCACGTGGTCGTCGTCGCTCGCGCGGAGAAGACGCACGCGGAAGAACGGGCCCTCGAGGGGGAACTCCTGCCGCGCCTCTTCCTCGGCCAGGCGCGCGTACTCCGCGTCGCGCGCCTCGCCCGGCGCGGCGTCGACGTCGTGCGCGCGCAGGCGCACGGGGCGCGCGGGAAGGACCACCTGCACCGGCTCGCCGTCGCGCAGCTCGATGCGGGTGCGCAGCGGCTCGTGGCGGCGGACGATCTCGGTGAGCGCGTACTCCAGCACCCGGTCGTCCAGCGGCCCGGTAAGGCGCACCGCGTCGGCGACGTTGTACGCGACCGTGGAGCCGAACTGCATCAGCACCCAGAGGCGCTGCTGCGCAAAGGAGAGCGGGTACACGCCGGGCGGATACACGGACGCCGCCGGCTTCTCTGCCCCCGCCTCGGCCACGCGCGCCGCCGGACGGACCGCGTCCACGGCGGCGGCGAGGCCGGCCAGCGTGGGCGCGGCGAAGATCGCCTTCACCGGGAGGGTGACGCCGAGGCGCTCGTGGATGCGCGACAGCACCCGCGTCGCGCGCAGCGAGTGCCCGCCCACCGCGAAGAAGTCGTCGCCCGCGCGCACCTCCGCCACCCCCAGCACCTCGCGCCAGATGGCGGCGACCTCCTTCTCCGTGGGCGTGAGCGGGGTCACGGGCGCGGAAGCGGCGGCGGGCGCCGGCTCCGGCAGCGCGCGGAGGTCCACCTTGCCGTTCGCCGTCAGCGGCACCGCCGCGATCGCCACGAAGGCGGCGGGGACCATGTAGTCGGGGAGGATGGACCGCAGGTGCGCCCGCAGCGCCTCCGCGTCCACCTCGGCCCCGTCGCGGGCGACGGCCCAGGCGACGAGGATGCGCTCGTCCCCCTCGCCCCGCGCGGCGACGACGACGTCGCGCACGGAGGGATGCGTCTCCAGCGCGGCCGCGATCTCCCCCAGCTCCACGCGGAAGCCGCGCACCTTCACCTGGCTGTCCACGCGGCCGGCAGGCTCCACCTCGCCGTCGGGGCGGTAGCGGCCCAGGTCGCCGGTGCGGTACACGCGGTCCGCCGGGTCGCCGGTCAGGGGATTGGGGACGAAGCGCGCGGCCGTCAGCTCCGCGTCGTTCAGGTAGCCGCGCGACAGATAGGGGGTGCGGACGGCGATCTCCCCCAGCTCGCCGATTCCGGCCAGCGTTCCCGACGGCGTG
>DASQBH010001616.1:0-2380 GCA_035635315.1 Longimicrobium sp. | reverse complement strand
TGTCGCGGGTGACCTCCAGGTGCTGCTTCTGGTCCTTTCCCACCGGCACCAGGTCCGCGTCGTACGCCAGGATGTCGGCGGCCTGCAGGATGGGATACGTGAACAGCCCCACGTTGGCGGAAAGGCCGTTCGCCACCTTGTCCTTGTACGCCACCATGCGCTCCATCAGCCCCATCGGCGTCACGGAGGTCAGCGTCCACATCAGCTGCACGTGCGCGGGCACCTGCGACTGGCGCCAGAACGTGGTCTGCTCCGGGTTAAGCCCGCACGCCAGCAGGTCGATGGCGGCCGTGCGGATGTTCTCGCGCGTCGCCTCGCCGTCGCTGGCGGACGTGAGCGCGTGCAGGTCCGCCAGAAAGACGAACACCTCGCCCTGCCCCTGCAGGTCTAGGATGGGCTTGATGGCGCCGAAGTAGTTGCCGATGTGCAGGATGCCCGAAGGCTGAATCCCCGTCAGGATGCGCATGTGGACGAATTCCGATGATCGCGTTGGCCGATGTTGATGCGGGGCGCGCCGAATCTGGCCCGGCGCGCCCCGGTCCCCGTAAGTTAGCAAGCCGATACAAGACCGGACAAGCCGATACGGTACGAAGGTACGAAGGTACGGATGATTCCGACCCGCCACTGATTTCCATCCAACCGCCATGAGCGCATCCCGCCGCCCGTGACTGATCCCGTGCCCGACCCACTCGCCGGCCTGCGCGCGCGCCCCGACCCGCGCGATCCCCGCGCGCCCACGCTGCTGCGCCCGTGGACGGACGGCGAGCCGCTGGACGGGCAGACCGTCGTCCTCGGCTTTCCGTACGACGGCGGGATTCCGTCGCGCCCGGGCGCCCGCTTTGGCCCGCGCGCCATCCGCGAAGCCCTCGCCTCGTTCGGCAGCTACGACGGCGAGCGCCACGTTCCCCCCGCGCTGGACCTGGGCGACGTGGCGCTCCCCACCATGAACGGCGCCGACGCGCACGCGGCGATCGAAGCGGTCGCGCGGCAGGTGTTCGCCGCCGGCGCGCGCCCCATCTTTCTCGGCGGCGACCACGGGATCACGGGCTCCATCATCCGCGGCCTGGCCGCCGCGCGTCCGGACATCAGCCTCGCCGTCGTGAACGTCGACGCGCACCTTGACGTGCGCGAATACGACGACGAGGCGCACCTTTCCAGTGGCACCCCGTTCCGCCGCGCAATGGAAACACCGATCGTCGATGGCCGGAACGTGGCGATGATCGGCATCCGCCGCTTCGCCAACTCGCAATACTACCTGGACTTCGCCGCGGGCGCGGGCGTGCACCTGTCCTCGGTGGAGGACGTCGGGACCCATGGCGCGGTGACAGTTTCTCGCGCCGCCCTCTATCGTGCTACAACCGGGGCGGATGCGCTCTACCTCAGCATCGACATGGATGCCGCCGATTCCGCCTTCGCGCCCGGCGTGAGCGCCCCCGGAACCGGCGGCCTGTCGTCCAGGGAGATGATCGACGTGGTGCGCACCGTCGCCGCGGACCCGCGCCTGGTGGCCGCCGACATCATGGAAACGTCGCCGCCGTACGATCCCGACGGCCGCACCGCGCGCCTGGCCGCGCGGCTGCTCCTCGAGATCCTGGCCGCCCGCCCGTGAGCCGCGCCGCCCGCCTGATCGCCGTCCCCTACGACAGCGGCATCCGCGGCTGGCGGATGGGCGGCGGGCCCGACCGCTTGCTGAGCGTCGGCCTGGAAGACGCCCTCCGCGCCGCCGGCCACACCGTGTCCACCGAGCACGTCGAACTCCCCGCGGGCACCACCGCGACGGAGATCGCGGCCACGTTCGCCCTCGCCGCGCAACTGGCGGATCGCGTCCGCGCCGCCCGCGCCGACGGTGCGCTGCCGATCGTCCTCGCCGGCAACTGCGCCAGCGCCATCGGCACGCTTTCGGGGCTGGATGAGGCCGCGCCCGCCATCCTCTGGCTGGACGCGCACGCGGACCTCAACACGCCTGAAACGTCGCGCAGCGGCTTTCTGGACGGCATGGCGCTCGCCATCGCCACCGGCCGCTGCTGGACGTCGCTCGCCGCCTCGGTCCCCGGCTTCCGCCCCATCCCCGACGCGAACGTCTGCCTCATCGGCGCCCGCGATCTGGACCCCGCCGAAGCCGGCCTGCTGCGCGCCTCCGCCATCCCCGACCTCTCCGCCGCCGACTTCCCGTCGCGCCTGCCCGCCACCCTCGACACGCTCCGCACCCGCGCCGAGACGGTGTATCTGCACATCGATCTCGACGTGCTGGATCCCTCCGCAGGCCGCGCCAACTCCTTTGCCACGCCCGGCGGCCTGCTGCTTCCGCAGGTGCTTGAGCTGATCGACACGATCCGCGGCCGCCTCCAGATCGGCGCCGTCGCCCTCACCGCCTACGACC
>DASQBH010001615.1:0-2355 GCA_035635315.1 Longimicrobium sp. | reverse complement strand
GTCACCCCCGCGACGATCCCGTCGATCGCCGCCTGCGTGGGCTCCACCAGCGGCAGCATCTGCGGCGTGATGGACGCGCACCCCTCCGGGATCCCGTTCGCGGGGATTTCCACCTCCGGAGACGCTCCGCCCACGCCCAGTGCCAGCTCGGACAACACCGGCGTGGTGAACAGTGCCCGCACGTCCGTGTGCAGCCCCGCGCGCCGCATCCGTCCGATCAGCTTGATCGCCAGGAGCGAATGGCCGCCCAGCTCGAAGAAGTGGTCCCACCGCCCCACCCGTTCCAGGCCCAGCACCTCTCCCCAGATCTCCGCCAGCGCCGCCTCCACCTCCCCCAGCGGTGCCTCGTAGCTCCGCCGCGCGTACGCATCCCCCTCCGGCGCCGGCAGCGCCTTGAGGTCCAGCTTGCCGTTCGGCGTCAGCGGCAGCGCCTCCAGCACCACGAACGCGGACGGCACCATGTACTCCGGCAGGCTCTGGCGCACGTGCACGCGCAGCGCCTCGGCTTCGGCGTCGCCCACGACGTACGCCACCAGCCGTTTTTCTCCCGGCTGGTCCTCGCGCACCACGACCCGCGCTTCGCGCACCGCCTCGTGCGCCGCCACCGCGCCCTCCACCTCCTCCAGCTCGATCCGGAACCCGCGGATCTTCACCTGCTCGTCCAGGCGGCCCATGAACTCCAGGTTCCCATCCGCGCGCCACCGCACCAGGTCGCCCGTCCGGTACAGCCGGGCTCCCGGCTCCGCGGAGAACGGATCGGGGACGAAACGCTCCGCCGTCAGCGCCGGCCGCGCCAGGTACCCGCGCCCCAGCTGCCCTCCGCCCACGAAGAGCTCCCCCGGCACTCCGATGGGAGACGGCGACATGCGGCCGTCCAGCGCGTAGAGAGCCGTTCCCGGAGAGGGGCGGCCGATCGGCACCGCGCCGGCCGTGGTGTCACGCGCCTTCACGGTATGGATGCAGCAGCCGACCACGGTCTCGGTGGGGCCATACTCGTTGGTGATCAACACCTCCGGGGCCACCTCGCCCCAACGCGCCACCACCTCGCCCGGCAGGCTCTCACCCCCCACGACGAACCGGCCCGTGGCGCGTGCCGCCTCGCCCGGCGCCAGCTGCTCGAGCAGGAGCGACAGGTGGGCGGGGGTGATCTTTACGAAGCCGAACGGGCTGGACGACCGGAGCACCGTCGCCAGCGCCTCCACCCCTTCCTCCGGTGCGAGCACGACGGCTTCGCCGGACAGCAGCGGAACGAAGAGGCTGGTGACCGTCAGGTCGAAGGAGAGCGACGAGTGCACCGGAGCTCCCTGCCCGTTCCCGAATCCGTACGTCTCACCGGCCCACGCCAGATAGCGCGCGAGTGCTGCGTGCGGGATGGCGGCGCCCTTGGGCCGCCCCGTCGATCCCGAGGTGTAGATCACGTATGCCAGGTTCTGCGCGGCCACCCTGCTCTCCGGCGCGTGCGCCGGCTCCCGTGCGATCGCGCTCCCATCGACGTCCAGCCGCACCACGCGCGCCCCGTGCGCGGGAAGCCTCTGCTCGAGGGAGGAGTGCGTCAGCAGCACGGGCACCGCGGCATCCTGGAGCATGAACGCCAGGCGATCCGCCGGATACCCGGGGTCCAGCGGTACGTAGGCGCCGCCGGCCTTCAGCACGGCGAGTACGGCGACGACCATCTCCGGGCTCCGCTCCACGCACAGCCCCACGCGCACCTCCGGCCCTACGCCCAGGCCGAGCAGGTAGTGCGCGAGCTGATTGGCACCCGCGTCCAGCTCGGCGTACGTCAGCCGCACTCCCCCCAGAACCACGGCCACCGCCCCCGGCGTGCGCGCCGCCTGCGCCTCGAACAGCTCGTGGATGCACCGGTCCGCCGGATCCTCCGCTTCGGTCCGGTTCCACGCTTCCAGCACCAGTGCGCGCTCTGCATCCCCGAGCAGCTCCAGCTGCGAAAGCCGCACGTCCGCATCGGTGGCAACCTGCTCCAGCACCCGCTCCAGGTGGCCGAGCATCCGGTCGACCGTGCCGCGCTCGAACAGGTCCGTGCTGTAGTTCAGTCCGCCGCGCAGGCCCTGGGCGGTCGCCGTGAGCGTAAGGGAAAGATCGAACTTGGCGATCTCCCTGGCCGCTCCGACTCCGCTCACGCTCAGCCCCGGGAGGGCGCTTTCCCCCTCCTCGGCGTTCTGCAGCGTGAACATCACCTGGAAAAGCGGCGAGTGGCTCAGGCTGCGCTCCGGCTGCAGCTCGGCCACCAGCTTCTCGAAGGGCACGTCCTGGTGCGCGTACGCGCCCAGCATCACCTCCCGCACGCGCCGCAGGGTCTCGCGAAAGGACGGGTCGCCCGACAGGTCGGTGCGCAGC
>DASQBH010001614.1:0-2478 GCA_035635315.1 Longimicrobium sp. | reverse complement strand
GAACCTCCCGGTGATATAGCTTTCCGTGCGCTCTTCGCGCGGGTTGGTAAAGATCTCGTCCGTGCGCCCCATCTCCACCAGCTGCCCCAGGTAGAAGAAGGCCGTGAAGTCGCTCACCCGCGCCGCCTGCTGCATGTTGTGCGTCACGATGACGATGGTGTACTCGTCCTTGAGCTCGTAGATCAGCTCCTCGATCTTCTGCGTGGCGATCGGATCCAGCGCGCTGGCCGGCTCGTCCATCAGCAGCACCTCCGGCTGCACCGCCAGCGCCCGCGCGATGCACAGCCGCTGCTGCTGCCCGCCGGAAAGACCCAGCGCGCTGCGGTCCAGCCGGTCGCTCACCTCGTCCCACAGCGCCGCCTGCCGCAGCGAGCGCTCCACCAGGTCGTCCAGGTCGCGCCGCCCCTTCGCCAGCCCGTTCACCCGGGCGCCGTACGCCACGTTGTCGTAGATCGACTTGGGGAACGGGTTCGACTTCTGGAACACCATCCCCACCCGCTTGCGCAGCTGCACCACGTCCAGCCCCGTGCGGTAGACGCTCTCGCCGTTCAGGCGGATGTCGCCGTCGTGGCGGGTGCCGGGGATCAGGTCGTTCATGCGGTTGATGGACCGCAGAAAGGTGCTCTTGCCGCACCCCGACGGCCCGATGAACGCCGTCACCCGCTTTTCCGGGATCTTGAGCGTGATGTCGTTGAGCGCCCGCGCCGTTCCGTACCAGAACGAAAAGTCGTCGGCCTCGATGGCCAGCTGCGCGGGCGCCTGCGTCTGGCCCTGCGCGGCCTGCTGAATCTGCTGCGGCATCGTCGCGGCGTCCGGGTTCGCGGGGGCGCCGGACTGAGGCGCCCCGAAGATCGTCTGCTGCATCAACGGCTCCGGTAGGGACTGCGGATGAGGAAGCGGGCCGTAAGGCTCACCCCCAGCACCAGCGCGATGAGCAGCAGCGACGCGGCCCACGCCTGCCGGTGCTGCTCCTCGTACGGGCTGATGGCGTACTGAAAGATCTGCACCGGGAGCGCGGCGATCGGCCGCCCCAGGTCCGACGACCAGAACGGGTTGCCGAACGCCGTGAACAGCAGCGGCGCCGTCTCCCCCGCGATGCGGGCCAGGGCGACCAGGACGCCCGTCAGGATGCCGCTGCGCGCCGCGGGCAGGACCACGCCCAGCGTCGTCCTCCACCGGGTAAAGCCCAGCGCCAGCGCCCCCTCCTTCAATTCGCGCGGGACCAGGCGCACCATCTCCTCCGTCGTCCGCGTCACCATGGGGATGAGCATGATGGCCAGCGCCACCCCGCCCGCGAACGCGCTGAACCCGATGGAGACCACGATCCACGCCCAGACGAAGATCCCGATCACGATGGAGGGGATGCCGTTCATCACGTCGGTGATGAAGCGGATGCCGTTCGCCAGCGGTCCGCCCTCCGCCTCGGCCAGGTAGATCCCCGCGCCGATGGCGATCGGCAGCCCCATGGCCCCCGCCAGCGCGACCAGGATGAAGGTGCCCAGCACCCCGTTCCCCACCCCGCCGCCGCTCTCGCCCACGGGCGCGGGGACGTTGGTGAAGAAGTCCGGGTTCAGCGAGCCCACCCCCGCGCGCAGCAGGTGAAAGAAGATCAGCAGCAGCGGCAGCACCGTCAGCGCGGCCGCCACCCCCGTCCCGTAGATCATCACGTGGCTCACCACCCGCCGCCGCCGCTCACGGAAGCTGAGCGCGCGGAACGTCGTGGCGTGCGTCCGCGAGTCCATCGACGGCTCGCTCATCGTCCCGCCCGCTTCCCCACGCGCCACACCAGCAGGTGCGCGACGGTGTTCACCAGGATGGTGATGCCGAACAGCAGCAGGCCGATCTCCATCAGCGCCGCCAGGTGCAGGTCCGCCGAAGCCTCGGCGAACTCGTTCGCCAGCACGCTCGCCATCGTGGCGCCCGGGGCGAAGAGCGAGGTCGCCACCTCCGCGCGGTTCCCGATCACCATGGTGATCGCCATCGTCTCCCCCAGCGCCCTTCCGAGCCCGAGGATCGTCGCGCCGATGATCCCCGGAAAGGCGTAGGGAAGCACCACCTGCCACGTCATCTCCCAGCGCGTGGCGCCCAGCGCCAGCGCCCCCTCCCGCTGCGCGACCGGGACGGCGGCCAGCACCTCTCGGCTGACGGCGGAGATGAAGGGGACGATCATGATGGCCAGGATCACCCCGCCGGCCAGGATGCTGCTGCCGTACGCCGGCCCGCGGAACAGCCCCACCTTGTCGCCGATGGAGTCCGCCAGCGGCACCTGGATCCAGGTGCGCAGAAAGGGGACCAGGACGAAGATCCCCCAGAGTCCGTAGACCACGCTGGGGATGGCCGCCAGCAGCTCCGTGCCGAAGGCGATGGGCGCCGCCAGCCAGCGGGGCGCCAGCTCCGTGAGAAAGATGGCCAGCCCGATGGCGAGCGGCACGGCGATCAGCAGCGCCAGCAGCGACGACGCCACCGTGCCGAAGATGA
>DASQBH010001613.1:0-2550 GCA_035635315.1 Longimicrobium sp. | reverse complement strand
CGCGTCCAGCTCCCGGTAGGTCAGGCTCCGCCCCTCGCACGACAGGGCGACCGCGCCGGGCGTGCGCCGCGCCTGCGCCTCCACCAGCTCGTGCACGCACACGCCCGCGGGAAAGTCGCGGACGGTGTCGTTCCACGGGTGGACGAGGGGCGCGTCCGCGCCCGGAACGATGCGGGCGGGCGCCGCGATCCGCTGCGGCTCGGTGGTCTCCAGGACTTCGGTCATCGTCCAGCGATGCCTCGGCGGTTGCGCGCGGGCGGGCAGGGCGCGGGAGGCGCTCCGGCCGCGGTGCGGGTCTTGGAAGAGCGTTTTCTGCGGCGCGTGGCGACTTTCGGAAAACCCGGATCGCGGACGTGACGCCGGGGCAGCCCAAAGGGGGACTGCTCCGGCCTCGCGCCCGAGCCTTTCAGGCCAGCACGATCCTCAATCCCACCATCACTTTGCGTCGCGAGACGAATGTGACGAGCGTTGGAATGTTTTGTCAAGCTTGACTGCAAAGGTTAGTTGCAGTTGACGAGGAGATAGACGCTTTCAACAGCCTGTCTACACAATCTAAGTTTTCAGTGTGCTCCCCACTTAGGGTTGGGGTTGTATGGAAAGAAAAAAGGAGGAAGTTCTCATTTGTTTGTCAGTAGGCGCAAAGTAATCGCTGTATCAGATTAACGTTGCAGTTGTTCTCTGCGTCAAGCAGGGTCCTTCACGGCCCGATCTGTCCGAGCCGTCACATCATGATTTCCGCTACAGGAGGGCGCTTTTCAGAACCGTGGAGGACGCCAAAAAACCAAAGAAAGGACGTGGATGAAAGCATCATCCACGTCCTGCGCGTGTTGTCTCCTGCCTGTACGAGGTCCAGGATCCGGAATCCCGGGCCGGGAGGTGGGCGCTACCGGCGGCGGTCGGGGAGCAGCTCGAGCGTGCTGGAATACTCCGTCGTGTACGTCATGCCTTCCACGTTAACGGGTGATGACGACGCGCGCCTCTCCACGCCCTGCCGCGTGCGCCGGACCAGCCTTCCCGTCCGCGGCGCAAAGTAGATGTGGCCGTGCTCCTCGACTTCGGTCTTCTCGACTATGGGCCTGATGAACGGCATGGTGATGGGGTCGGGCGGATTGCGCTGGTCGAGCCGGCCCTCGAGGTAGGAGTCGAACGCCACCACCACCACCGGCACTCCGCGGATCCGCTCCTGGCCGGTCACCCGGTAGCGGATGATCCGGGTCTGCGCGCCCCTGAAGTGCTCGGTGGACAGGTCGGTGATGATGGTGTCCCCCCACGTCCTTCCCAGGTGCAGGGGTCCACCCGGCAGCCGTGGAAAGAAGTTGGTGAAATAGGATTTCAGCCCCGACCAGTACTGGGGAAAGTCCGGTGTGCTCAGGGTTTCCTCGTCCCCCAGCGCACCCAGGGTCAGCCCGAAAGGCAGCATGGTGACTTCCGGGCCGGCGTTCTGCGTGCCGCCCACCTCGGCAGAGGTCTGGATGTGATAGGATTCGATCCACGCCCGCGCCGTGTCGCCTCCCGTGAACGCCACCGCCGTTCGCGCCTCGCGAACGGTACGCGTGCGGCCGGAGCGCTGCATCGCCCCCAGATCGGATTCATGATACGACGTGGAGATCCCGTGGTACCGCAGCGTGTCGCCGGGGGTTCGCGCGTACGCGGCGTCCTGCTCCAGCGGCGGTTCGCCCGGCGGCGCCAGTGCGCACCCGGCACCGCCGTGGAGGACCAGGATGGCCACCAGCAGGCTGCGGAAAGCGGCTCGCGTCATCAACGGCTCCACATCGAAACGGTGGATCGATCGGCCCCGCCACAGGATTGTTCCCGGCCGGTGCGCCCTCGCGGGCGCACGGTCCCCCCCGTCAGGGCTGCGGGCAGGCACCCCCGCCTACGTACCCGCCACCCGGCGGCACCGCCGCCTGGACGTCGCCCGAGGCGTTTCCGTTGCGGGCAGACACGAAGGCCGTCACCGCGCCGGTGTCATGGCTGGCGCCCGCATACCCTGGCGGCGGGAACCCGCCGGCCCTCTCGTGCTCCGCGACTTTACAAGATCGCGCATCAGGTGTTCGTGGAGGCTGGGTCCGGTGCGCTTCCGGCAGGCATTGCCGCCGGCCGATGATGGGAACGAGCATGGGGTCCCCTCAAAAAATTTCTCATGGCCCCTCACTGCGTCCGCACCATCCGCCCAACCCGACGTTCCACGCCGGATGTCCAACCCGAAACGGGGAAGTGCTCCGCCGGCTTCGGGAATCCCGCCGAACGACGGCTGAACGGCGTCGGGGCACCGTCACTCGGCTCGCCTGCACCCAGGCGACGAAGCGCCGAAAAAGAAGGATCGCATGCGGAGCATCGGAGGAACACGGATCCAATGCTGGTGCGCTGCGTGAATGGAGCCGTTGTCTTCCGGATCCGGACCCGCTCCCGTCAGCCCCGGGACGTCACACCAGCGCCTCCATCCGGTGTTCGGCCTCGGTCGCCGCGCCGCTGTCGGAGAGCACACGGCCGTCCAGCAGGTGCACCGCGCGGCTGGCGTACGCCGCGTCGGTGGGCGAGTGCGTCACC
>DASQBH010001612.1:0-6892 GCA_035635315.1 Longimicrobium sp. | reverse complement strand
GGGTGAGGTCGTCGTCGTTGTTGGCGTTCACGCGCACCTCGGCCGAGAGCTCGTGCGTGCGCGGCTCCAGGGTCCGCTTCCAGGCAAGGGTGTAGTCCGCCATCCAGTTGTCCGTGCTGGAGTCGCGCACCCGCTCGTAGGCGTCAAGCAGCAGCCGCGTGGCGTCCAGCTCCGTGTACGCGCTAAGCGCCTCGTCGGTCTCGCCGCGCAGGTTCAGCAGCAGCGAGTTGGAAACGACGTCGCGCTCGCCCAGCCGGTAGTCCAGCGTGGCGTTGAGGTTCTGCCCGCCGTTGCCCTGCGCGCCGCGGATGTCCTGCTCGCTGTACGAGAGCGGCGCACGCTGCGCGCCCAGGCGGGTGCGGTCGTTCACGCCCTGCTGGTCACGGTCGTCCGTCGAAAAGCCGTAGCTCACGAACCAGGTGGCGGGGCCCTGCTGGTATCCCAGGTTCCCCGACGCCGTGTAGCGGTCGGCGGTGCTGGCGGCCAGCGTAAGGCCGCCGCTGAGGCCGAGGTCGACGTTCTGCTTGAGGATGATGTTGATGATGCCGGCCATTCCCTCGGGATCGTGCCGCGCCGACGGGTTGGGGATCACCTCCACCCGGTCAAGCGTGTTGGCGGGAAGCTGCCTGAGGTAGCCGGCCAGCTGCTCGCCGCGGATGGGCGAGGGGCGGCCGTTGATCTGCACCACCACGTTCTCGTTGCCGCGCAGGCTCACCTTGCCGTCCGCGTCCACCTGCACCGAGGGGACCGACTCCAGCACCTCGCTGGCGGTGGTGGCGGCCGGCGCCACGTCACGGGTGGAGTAGCTGTTGCGGTCGGGGGCGATGGAGATGGCGGGCCGCTCCGCCTCCACGCCGATCGTCTCCAGCACCACCGCGCGGCGCGCCAGCCCGATGTTCCCCGCGTTGGCCCGCGGCGACGCGGGGGCGATGGTGAGCGCGGCGGTGCGCTGCGGGCCATACCCCATCATGCTCACCCGGAGAAAGTAGCTGCCGGGCCGCAGCCCCTGGATGCGGAAGGTGCCGTCAGGCCTCGCGATGGCGCCGGCGACCAGGGCGGAGTCCGCCGCGCTCCACACTTCCACGCTGGCCGCGGAAAGGGGGCTGCTGCTCTCCGAGTCCACCACGGTGCCGCGGATCTCTCCGGGGCCGGCGGCGGGGGGCTGCGCCGCGCCGGGTGGCCGCTGGCCCGGATTCTGGGCAAGGACGGGCGCCGCGCTCAGCAGCGACAAGGCTATGACGAAGATATGGCGTTTCATGGGGAACTCCCGCGAGGAGGGGCGAGTTTGTCCTGCAAAGTGCGCCTACGGGCCGATCGGCGGGCAGGTTTCAGCCGCCCCTTCCGGCGATCCGCGGCCTGCCCGGCGCCACCCTCTACGCCCCCTCCACCGTGTTCAGTTTCCGCCAAACTCTGCCTCGTTTTCCGTGCTCCTCCGCGTTCGGCTGGAAGTGATTTCCTCACGCAGAGTTAGCAGAGTCAGCAGAGCTCGTGTGGTGTGCATCCCGGGCTCCGTCTCGTTCCCGCCGGCATCCTGAATGAAGGAAATGGGGGGGAGCGGCAGCGAGTTCGGGGGAACGGCACGAGAAAACTCTGCTCACTCTGCTAACTCTGCGTGAGGCCCCATCTTTTTGCGGGATGCGGCGAGCCCTCCCGTCACGTGCAGGGGCCGCTTCGTCCCATGATTGCTGCATGTGGGAGAGGGGAAACATAGATTCTCCGTCGCCCCCATCCGCGCCCGCGAACCCTGCGCCTCCCCCTGATCGTGCACACGCTCTTCGCCGCCCCGGACGCGCCGGTCATCACCCCTGCGGAATCCGCCGCGCCGCCGGGCACGCGGCTGCGGTTCGCGCTGCTGGTGGGGGGGATCTGGACGCTGCTGGCGGTGCTGGGCGCCAGCCAGGACGTGCTGAACCTGGCGTACCACGGGCAGCCGGTGTCGTGGACGCGCACCTTCACCGTGTCGCTGGTGGACTGGTACACCTGCGCGGCGTTCACCCCCGTGGTGCTGTGGCTGGTGCGCCGGTTTCCGCTCACGGGGCGGGCGTGGATGCGCGGCGGGCTCATCTACGCCGCCGCGGCGGCGGGGATGGTGGTGGCCAAGTACGCGCTGTACATCCCCCTGCGGCAGGCGCTGGCGCCGCTTCCCGGCTACACGCTGGACGTGGCGCTGGCGGACCGCTTCTTCTTCGAGCTCATGGCGTTCGCGTCGGTGTTCGGCATTGCGCTGGCCTGGGAGTACCACCGCACGCTGCGCGAGCGCGAGACGCGGGCGGCGCAGCTGGAGGCGCGCTTGGCGCACGCGCAGCTGGACGCGCTGCGCTCGCAGATCCGCCCGCACTTCCTGTTCAACACCATGAACGCCATCTCCACGCTCATGCACCGCGACGCGGAGGCGGCGGACGAGATGCTCACGCTGCTGTGCGACCTGCTGCGCGACTCGCTGGACGCGGACGGGGTGCAGGAGGTGCCGCTGCGCCACGAGCTGCGCGTGCTGGACCGCTACCTGGACATCATGCGGCTGCGCTTTGCCGACCGGTTGACGGTGGACGTGCGCGTGGACGACGACGTGCTGGACGAGCCGGTGCCGCACTTCATCCTGCAGCCGCTGGCGGAGAATGCCATCGAGCACGGCATCGCCCGGGCGGCGCGGGGCGGGCGCATCGTGGTGATGGCGGGGCGCGAGGGCGGCGGGCTGCGCATCACCGTGGCGGACGACGGGCCGGGGCTGCCCAGCGGCCCGGCCTCGGTGCGCGAGGGGATCGGGCTGTCCAACACGCGCGAGCGGCTGCGGCAGCTGTACGGGCCGTCCGCCGCGCTGCGCCTGCGCGGCTCGCCGCAGGGGACGGAGGTGGAGCTGAGCATCCCCTCGTCCCGCCCCCCCGCCGTGGCCGCCCAATGACCGTGCGCGCCGTGATCGCCGACGACGAGCCGCTGGCGCGCGAACGGGTGCGCGGCTTTCTGGCCGCGTTTCCGCAGGTGGAGATCGTTCGCGAGTGCGGCGACGGCATCGAGGCGTCCGCCGCCCTGCGCGAGCTGCGGCCGGACCTGGTGTTTCTGGACGTGCAGATGCCGGGGCTGGACGGCTTCGGCGTGCTGCAGGCGGTGGAGGAAGAGGCCGCGCCGGCGGTGATCTTCGTCACCGCGCACGACCGGTACGCGCTGCGGGCGTTCGACGTGCACGCGGCGGACTACCTGCTCAAGCCGTTCACCCGCGCGCGCTTTGGGTAGGCGGTGGAGCGGGTGCTGGCGCGCGGCGCGGACGCGCGGGCCGCGGCGGCCCGGCAGGTGGCGGAGCTGCTGGACCACCTGCGCGCGGGCTCCGCCGAGGAGCGCATCGCCATCCGCACCGACCGCGGCGTTCAGTTCGTCCGCGCGGCGGAGATCGACTGGGTGGAGGCGGAGGGCAACTACGTGCGCCTGCACGCGGCCGGGCAGAGCCACCTGCTGCGCGAGCCGCTGCACCGCATTCAGGCGCGTCTGGACCCGCGCCGCTTCGTGCGCGTCCACCGATCCGCCGTGGTGAATCTGGACCGGGTGCGCCGCCTGGAGCCGTGGTTCCACGGCGAGTTCGAGGTGGTGCTGGAGGACGGCACCCGCCTGCGCTCCAGCCGCACCTTCAGCGGCCGCCTGCGCGAGCTCATCCGCTGATTCCGGAACGAAGCCCCAAAAGCGTGACTTCCTGAGGGAGCGCCACACGGAACCTGAATTTTCACAACCGTTTGCGCGCGACCGAAGGATCTCCTCTCGGCAGCCTCGGGGCTGGATCTCGGCGCCAATCCAGCCCCGCGGTTCTACCGGCGAGATCCTTCGGTCGGCGCCAGAGCCTGTCGTACAAGCAGGTTGTGGAGCGGCGCCTCCCTCAGGAAGTCACGCTTTCGGGTTCAAGGCTTGGCAACACTCACTCAGGAAAAGTCAGCGCTCTTTCCCGGAGAATCCACGATATGACCGCTCTCGCACTCGCCGTGAGCCTTCTGATCGGCGGCAGCCAAGCGCCACCCACGGCACCCGTTGCCGGCGGGCAGCCCGAGCCGGTGGATACGATGGTCAGCGTGGGCGACCACTCGCTTCATCTCGTGATCCGGCGTGGGACACGGCCGCTGACGATCGTGCTCGAAGCGGGGGGCGGATCGGATCTGGGAGGGTGGTACGAAGTGCCCGCTCTCCTTGCGCGGGAGACGGGAGCGACCGTCGTCGCGTACGACCGCGCCGGATTCGGACGCAGCGAGCCGGGCGCGCCGGACCTTACGCCAGACCAGGAGATCGGGAACCTCTACGGTGCCCTGAGCGCGGTCGCCGTCCCGGAGAAGACCGTCCACGTGGGACACTCGTACGGCGGGCTGCTCGCGCTGTTGAGCGCGGCGCGGTTTCCCGATCGCGTGCAGGGGGTGGTGCTGGTGGATCCGATGAACCCGCGCTTTGTCGCAAGCACGGGTGACTTCGTCTTCTCCACGGCGCAACGCATCGAGAACCCTTCGACCGTCCGGGAGCACGCCACGATGCGGTTGATCAACGGGTTCCCGGACCTTCTGAATAAGGTCGGGGCCGCGGAGCCTGCGCTGGTCCAGCCGATCGTCATCGTGACTGCCGGGCGGCCCTGGTGGGGCCGTGCGGACATTGATCAGGCGTGGCGGCAGAGTCACACCGACATCGCCGCAGCCTCACCCCTGAGGCGGCTGATCGTCGCCCAACGGTCTCAGCACGACGTTCCCCAGCAGGAACCCGAGACAATCGTCGCGGCGGTAACGCTGCTCGACCTGCCTGATCGGCCATAGAGGCCGGGTCGTCACGCGCTCGGGCCGGGCTGTACCACGCGCGTGGCGCAGGCGCGCGAGGCGGCGCATCGTGCGCTCCGACCCCTCACCCGGAGCGCCGCGCATGAGCGTCATCATCCACCGTTTCCTGCTGTTCGCCGCCCTGTTGATCGCGCTCGGGCCGTCCGCGGCCGCACAGGAGGAGGCGCGGATGGATGCGGACGAGCTGCGGCGGATGATGGACAGCATCGTCTCGGCGGCGATGGCGGAGCGTCGGATCCCGGGCGCGGTGCTGGTGGTGGTGCGCGACGGGCGCGTGGTGCTGTCGCGCGGCTACGGGCTGGCGGACGTGGAGCGCGGGCGCGCGGTGAGCCCGGATTCCACCGTGTTTCCCATCGGCTCCATCAGCAAGGTGTTCACCGCCACCGCCGTGGTGCAGCTGGCGGATCGCGGTTGGCTGCGGCTGGACCAGGACGTGAACGGCGTGCTGCGGCGGCTGCAGGTGCCGGCGACGTATCCGCGCTCCGTCACCCCGTTCCACCTGCTGACGCACCAGGCGGGGTTCGACGAGCTTCCCGGGCGGCTGCTGCGCGAAGACACGGCGCACGTGCTGCCGCTGGACCGGTTCCTGGACGGCCGGCTGGTGCGCATCCGCTCGCCGGGCGAGCTGACCAGCTACTCCAGCTACGCGGCGGCGCTGGCGGGGCTGCTGGTGGAGGACGCGTCGGGGATGGAGTACGAGCGCTACCTGGCGTGCAACGTGTGGGGCCCGCTGGGAATGGCGCGGACGCAGGTGACGGTGCCCGGGTGGCTGCGGGCGCACGCGGCGGTGGGGTACGAGGTGGATTCCACCGGCCCGGTGGCGGTGCCGTGGGAGCGCTACCACACGCCGCCGGCGTCGTCCATCAGCAGCACGGGCGCGGACATGGCGCGCTACATGATCGCCATGCTGCAGGAGGGCCGGCTGGACGGCGCGCGCATCCTGAGCGACACGGCCGCGCGTGCCATGCTCACCCAGCAGACCACGCTGCACCCGCGGCTTCCCGGCTTTGGGCTGGGCTTTCAGGTGGGCGACACCAACGGCCGCCGCGTGCTGCTTCACGGCGGCGACGTGGCCGGCTTCAGCTCGCTGATGGTGCTGCTGCCGGATGAGGGGACCGGCTTCTTTCTCGCCGGGCACCGCGAGGGGAGCGACCTGCGCTTCGCCGTGTGGCGCGCGTTCGCCGACCGCTGGTTTCCGGACCGCCGCACCATTACCGTCCCGCCGCCCGATCCCGCCGCCGTGCCGCGCCTGCGCCGGCTGGAGGGCACCTACCGGGCGAGCACGTGGTGCCACACCTGCCCGCCGGATCCGGAGCGGGTGCAGGACGTAACGGTGACGGTGCGGGAGGACGGCGCGCTGATGGTGTGGGACGAGCCGTGGATCGAGGTGGAGCCGCTCTTCTTCCGCAGCCCCGACGGCAAGCGGCGCCTGGGCTTTCACCAGGACGCCGCCGGCCGCATCACCGCGCTCACCGCCGGATCGTGGATGGTGATGGAGCGGCTGCCGTGGAGGTGAACGGGTGAAGAGGTGAAGGCGTGAACGAGTGAAGGGGGGGCGCTTTCGCGACCCCCCGGGCCCTCTCCCCCGCCGACTTCGCCGCTCGTTCCTCGCGGCTCGCGGCGACCCCTCCCCCAACCCCGGGGGAGGGGTGTTGCGTTTCCTCAGCAATGGTGCATGTAAACAACCCCTCCCCCGTAGTTTGGGGGAGGGGTCGACCGCCGTCGCGAGGAACGAGCGAAAGGCCGGTCGGGGAGAGGGCCCCCGCGGGTCGGGAGAGCCCCTCTCGTCACCCCTTCACCCATTTCACCCGCTCACCCCTTCACCCGCTCACCCTCCCGAGCGGGATGTGAAACCGACACCGCGGCGGATTCCCCTTGTCGCACTGCTCGGTGACGGGAAGGCCGACGATCTCCGTCAGCAGCGCCTCGGCGAGCTGGCACACCTCCGGGTGCGCGGGGACCAGCGCGGCCAGCGGGCAGCTGAAGCCGCGGATGTGCACCGCATCCTCCCCCTCCTCGATCTCTGCCACCCCGCCCAGCTCCCCCAGCACCCCGTACGCCGCCTCGATCCGCATCCGCACGTCGTCGCCCTGGCCGCC
>DASQBH010001611.1:0-5675 GCA_035635315.1 Longimicrobium sp. | reverse complement strand
GCTGGTGTTAGACTCAGGATGACACGCGTCCTCTACGCGAGGGCCTTTCGGGTAGCGTCCGGATCAGCCGCGGATGCGGGCGGAGAAGTCGGGGGCGGCTATGGCGGCGCGGGCGCGGTCGTTCACCTCGAAGCGCCGGCGGGCCTGCTCCAGGGGGAGCTCGGTGTCGATGAGGCCGCGCTCGTGCGCCAGCTTGTCGCTGTAGCCGGGGAGCAGGATCTCCAGGCCGAACGGGATGTCCTTGTCGGCGATCTGGTTGACGGGCTCCAGGATGTTGGTGGTGCAGTTGTTGGAGAAGGTGTTGTAGAACTCCGGCCGCCGCTCCACCTGCTGCGCCCGCCGCAGAATGCGGACGAACAGCGCGCGCGCCTGCTGGGGTGTGGCTTTCGTGGGATACAGGTAGACGGGATCGTCCTTCAGCACGCGCACGCCCACCAGGTCGCGCTCCTCGCCGATGACGTAGATGAGCTCGTACTGGCGAAGCGCGCCCTTCCAGATGGAGTAGTTCTCCCCCGCCTCGCGCCGCGCCTCTACCGACACGGCCACGTACTGGCCGTCGGAGAACTGGAAGGAAAGAAACGCGTGCGCCGGCCCGCGCCAGTCGCGGTTGAAGGGCGACAGCCCGAACCACACGCGCTGCAGCTCGTCCAGATCGTACGTGTGCTCGCGGTAGCCGGGGGTGAAGTCCGTGCCCGTGCGGTAGGTAAAGTCGCGCACGTTGCGCACCTGCACGCGGCTACCGTCCATCGTCACCGACGGGAGCAGGGCCTGCTCCGGCACCCACGGCCGCTCGTGCGTGGGGCGCCGGCGGCTCACCAGCGCCGCGCCCGCGACCACGACGATCAGCAGCACACAGAGGAGCGCCCAGAGCATCGTCTTCAGCCGCGCGCGGATGGACGCCATCTTTTGCACCACTTGATTGTCGTCATCGGGAGGAGCATCGGGAGGGATTGCTGCCGCGCGAAAGGTAATCACGCAGGGGCGGATCGGGAATGAAGGGGAACTGCAGGGAATAGGGAATACAGAATAGCCTGCTCGAGGTCGGGAGGTGTCTTCATCAGACACGCGGGCCCCCGCCGGAACGCTCGATTCCAGAGGGGGCTCTTTACGTACGGCTAGAGGCGCAGGGCTACGCGGGACGTCCTTCCGTCCCGCTATTCCCTATTCCCTATTCCCTATTCCCTCGCCCTCCTACTCCTGTCCCTCGGGCGCCGGCATCTCCTCGCGCGCCTGCTTGAGGTACGCCTTGAGGTCAGCCTCGCTCAGGCCGGCCAGCTGGCGCAGGATGGCGTGGAACTGCTCACGCATGGGCGAGCCCTCGGTGCGGGTGAGCTCGTCGTCGATGTCGATGCGCCACCCGTTGTCTTCCTCGTCCTCGTCGGGCGCGGAGGTGGGGTCAAGGTCGTCGAGCGCGTGGAACACCAGCGTGGCGCCCAGCGAGTTGGGATCGTCCACGTACGACGAGATCTCGGCTTCGGCCATGTAGATCGCGCCCTCCGCCTCGAAGATCCGGAATCCAAGGGCGACTCCGAATCCCTCTTCCTCGCCACCATGGTCGTGGTCATGATCGTGGCCGTGCGTCTCGCTCATCGTTCCTCCGCGTGTTTAACTGGCTCCGTCAGGGTGCTGCAGGCGGCGGCAAGATACGCACCCGCCCCTCTCCGGTACAGGCCGCGCGTGAAAGCGGCCAGCCGTGGTCTCGCCTGCCACAAGCCCGGAAATCCGCGCGCCTTCTGCATTCCGTCCATCGATCGGCCCGATGCCATCCCCCGGAGCGCCAGAACTCCGCCACCTCGGGTACCCTCGGGCGCGGCCGGGCCGGGGGAGCACGGGTCAGAGGCGGACGCGCCGGTGCGTTGAACGGCCACACCCTGGCATCGAGAGGCTGGCATGGGCCGCAAGCGCATCGCATCACACCCGCTGGTGGCCGCCGCGCTGGCGGGCGCCGCGGCCGGCCTGGTGCTGGCGGCGCTGCTGCTGCGCTCTGGCGATGCGGCGGGCATGGGCACCTTTACCCGCTCCGACGGGATCTTTGCCGCGGCCGCGCTCCCCGCGCGCTGGTGGATGGGAATGATGTTCGGCTGGGTGTGGCGGGGGAGCCGTGCGTCGGAACTCCTTGTGATGCTGGCGCTGAACGGGGTGGTGTGGACCGTCGCGCTCACGGCGCTCGTACGCGGCCTGCGGCGGAGCGCACGCGCCCGCTGGATCGCGGTGGAGAGTGCGCTGGCGGGGACGGCGCTGGCGGTGCTTTTGTGGATCGTCAGGTTACCGGAGCTCGGCCCGTACGACGGCGCGCGGGGACTGATCGTGCTGGCGCAGCTGCCCGGCATGGCACTGCTGACGCTGAACGGCTACGACACGTACCTGTGGGACGGCACCATGACCGATGGGCGCTACCGGCCCGGGCCCGTGACCCTGCTGTGGCTCTCGATCGCCAATGCGCTGCTGGTCGCGGCCACGGTCCGGGTGGCCCGCTTTACGTGGCGGTGGATGCGGACGCCCCTGCCCCGCCGCCGCCCTGTCGCGGAAGGCTGACGCGGCGCAGGTTGTCGCGTGCGGGGCACGGATCGTGAGTATCTTGGTACTAAGAGATGTCCCTCCGGCTCTCGCCCACCAGGCGGGGCCGGAGATTTTTTCCGTTCGATCAGAGAAACGGGCCGGTCTTGAAGTCTCCGAAGGTCATCCTGGCGCTGGTGCTGGTGCAGGTGCTGTTCGCCACCCTTCCCGTGGTGGTGAAGGTGGCGCTGCGCGACCTGAGCAGCCCGGCGCTGGCGCTGCTGCGCGTAACCGGCGCGGCGGCGCTGTTCCTGGTGCTGCAGCGCTCCATCGTCCGCGAGCGCATCCATTCGCTGCGCGATTACGGGCTGCTGGCGCTGTACTCGCTGTTCGGCGTGATCGCCAACCAGCTGCTGTACATCACCGCCCTTACGATGACGACGGCGACGGCCGCGCAGACGCTGGTGGCCGCCGGCCCCGCGATGACGCTGCTCGTCGCCATCGTGCTGGGAAAGGAGACGGCCACGCGCGCCAAGTGGCTGGGCATTGCGCTCGCGGGGACCGGCGCGCTGATGCTGGTGGGCGTGGGGGTGCACGAGGGGAGCGTGGCGGGCAACCTGCTGGCGCTGTGCAACGTGGCCTCGTACAGCATCTACCTGGTCATCTCGCGCGGGCTGCTGAAGCGGTACAACGCGCTTACGGTGATCACCTGGGTGTTCGCGTTCGGCGTGCTGGGAATGCTGCCGTGGGGGCTGCTGCCGGCCATCCGCGAGACGGGCGGGATGAGCTCCACCACGTGGGCGGCGATGGCGTACATCATCGTCTTTCCCACGGTGGCGGCGTACTACCTGAACCTGTGGGCGTCGCGAAAGGTGGACGCCAGCCTGGTGAGCACGTTCGTCTACCTGCAGCCGGTAATGACGGCGCTGCTGGCCGTCCCCCTGCTGCACGAGCGCATCAGCCCGATGATGATTCCTGCCGTGGCGCTGATCTTCGCCGGCGTGGCCGTGGCGATCCGCGCCGGGCGGACGCGCCGCTCGCCGACGCCCTCGCCGGAGGACCAGGAGGTGGTGGAGCCGTAGGGGAGTGCGAGAGTGCGAAAGTGCGAAAGTGCGAAAGAGTGCGTGAATGCGGAAGTGCGGAAGTGCGGGAGTGTTCAACTTCGGCCGGCAATCGGACGAGTCCGCCCCAGGAGCGAATGAATTCGCCGCTGGGAAAACGCAAAGTCCGCCTTTGCGGACTCGGCGGCCAGGCGGTGTGCGGCGTCCCCGCCAACTGCGCGTCCGCAACCAGAAAAGATCGTCTGGCTAGATCCGAAACAGCATGAGGGGTGGGCTGACCTGACGATGCGTACACCTGTTTCGCTGGCGCTGAACGCGGGGCCGGAGGCACTGCGGATGATCCGCGAGCGCGGGCTGCGCGCGGAGGACGTCGACATCGTGCCCGGAGCGGCGGGCGGGCCCAAGTGGCTGGTGCTGGAGGGGCTGGACCGCTTTCTGTTCGGTGAGTTCCTCAACCAGCCGCGTGACCGGCCGCTGCACCTGATCGGCTCGTCCATCGGTGCGTGGAGGACGACGTGCATGGCCATGCGCGACCCCGCGGCGGCCGTGGAGCGGCTGCGCGAGGGCTACATCGAGCAGCGGTATGCCACGAAGCCCAAGCCTGCCGAGGTTACGCGCGTGATCCGCGCGGTGCTGGAGGGGATGCTGGGGGAGACGGGCGACGAGGAGCTGCTTTCGCACCCGTGGGCGCGGCTGCACGTGATCACGGCGGAGTGCCGGGGGCTGGCGGCCAGCGAGCGTGCGGCGGTGCAGATGCTGGGGCTGGCGGCCGCGGCGGCCGGCAACCTGGTGAGCCGGCGGATGCTGGCCCTGCAGATGCGGCGCGTGATCTTCAACACCGCGGGCGACGACAGCCCGTTTCGAGGGCTGGCGGACCTGCCCACGCAGCACCGTCCGCTCACGCCGCAGAACCTGCGGCACGCGCTGCTGGCGTCCGGATCCATCCCCATGGTGCTGCAGGGCGTGCCGATCCCCGGCGAGCCCGCGGGCATGCACCGCGACGGCGGCGTGATCGACTACCATCTGGACCTGGACTTTGGGCCCGGCGCGGGGCTGGTGCTGTATCCGCACTTCTACGCGCACGTGGTGCCGGGGTGGTTCGACAAGGGCCTGAGCTGGCGGCGAGCAGGATGGCAGAACTTTCGCCGCGCGCTGATCCTGGCGCCCACCGCGGAGTTCGTGGCGCGGCTCCCCGGCGGCAAGATCCCGGACCGCAACGACTTCTACCGCATGCCCGACGCCGAGCGCATCCGCGTCTGGCGAGAGACCGTGGCCGCCAGCGCGCAGCTGGCCGACGAGCTGCGCGAGCTGATCGCCACCAACCGCGTAGCCGAGGCCGTGCGGCCGCTCTGATTCCGCCAGCGGCACGCGATACCCCGCGCCTCGTGGAGCGAATGAGGTCGGACGCGATCTAGACGATTTATGTGCCGTCCGCCCGCGGAGCGAATGAATTCGCCGCTGGAAAAGCGCAAAGTCCGCCTGCGCGGACTGTAGCCGACACGTCCGAGCGCTTCGAATGACGATCCGACGTATGAAACACGGAAGCCCCGCGCAGTTTGCGGGGCTTTTCGCTGTTCCAGCCGCGGGTTCACCCGCCTGGGTACGAAACCGGCCGGAACGGGGGCCGATCGCCCGTGACCGACAGAACGGCGCGGCTTCGGCAGGCGCCGAGCACGCCGAAAGGAGATCCTTCGGTCGCGCGCCGGGCCTGGTGTGCCAGCGGGGTGTTGCGCGGCGCTCCCTCAGGAAGTCAACGGCGGGGTTGGTAGAGGCCGATCCCCGCCGGGAAACCCGCCACGCGCACCACGAGTTGCGCGACGTTTATACCCTCTCCCGCGCAGTTTGCGGGAGAGGGTGCGAGCCTGAGCGAGCGGGTGAGGGCCCCTACCGCGCCCGCCGCCGCCCCTTGTGTCCTCCCCCGCCCTTTCGCCGGCCGCCGCCACGCCCGCCGCGGGAGCCGCCTTCATCGCCGCCGCGGCCACCGCCGTGCCGACCGCCACCCTTGCGCTGGCCAGACCGGCGGCCGCGTCCGCCTTCGCCGCGGGGGCGGCCACCGCGGCCGCCGCCTTCTTCGGCGTCGCGGGCGCGGTTGCGCGTGACGGACGAGGTGTCGCGCAT
>DASQBH010001610.1:0-2575 GCA_035635315.1 Longimicrobium sp. | reverse complement strand
GTTGAAGCTCGGGTCGATTCCATCCGACCGGACGGTGTACAGCTGGCGGAACTTCTGCTCTCCGGAGGTCCTGGAGTACCAGAGGATGTAGTCGAGCCGCGCCGGGAGCCGGTCCGAGGCCCCCAGGCCCGTGGCGCCCTTGGTGAACGCGATCAGGGCGACGAAGTTGTCGGCCCCGAACACCTCGTCCATCACCGCGCGCACGCGGTGCACGTTCTCGTCGCCGATCTGCACGAAGATCGAGCCCGACGCCGTCAGCAGGTCCCGCGCGACCGTAAGGCGGTCGCGCAGGTACGTCAGGTAGCTGTGGATTCCGTCCCGCCACGTGTCGCGGAATGCCTTGACCTGCTCCGGCTCGCGCGTGATGTGCTCGACGTTGCCGTCCTTTACCTCCCGGCTCGTCGTGCTCCACTGGAAGTTGCTGTTGAACCTGATTCCGTACGGCGGATCGAAGTAGATGCACTGCACCTTGCCGCGCAGCCCCTCGCGCTCCGCCAGGCTGGCCATCACCTGCAGCGAATCGCCCAGGATCATGCGGTTGGTCCAGTTCTGGTCGTGCTCGTAGAACTCGGTCTTGTCGGTGCCGTGCGGAATGCCGTCGAAGTCGGCGAACAGGTCCGCGTGCAGCTCGCCCGCCTGGTGCTGGCGCTCCTGCGACCGGCGGCGCAGGTCGTCGATCAGCGCCTTGGGGTGCACCTTTTCCTGGATGTAGAGCGGCGGCGCGTGCACCACCAGGTCGCTCCAGTCCTGCTCGTCCTTGCCGCGCCAGACCAGCTGGGGGTCCAGGTCGCGGTTGCGCCGCTCGTACGCCACGCGCACGGGGACCTGCGCGTCGTGCTCCACCACGGCCTGGAACTCGGCCGTGGGAATGTTGACGCGCCGGTCTTCGCCATGAAGGAGCGTGTCGACCGCTTTGGGAGTGCCGCGCCGGGGCTGCGCCGCCATCAGGCCGCCCCCGCCGGCGCGCCGGTCCGCGGCACGCCCTCCGGATGTTGCGTCGTATCAAGCATGCGCCGGCATTCCTTCCGTGGCGGACTGGATCATGTCGCTGAACGCGCCCTCCACACGGGCGGTGAAGTCGCTTTCGATCTGGTAGACCTCGGTGAGCTCCGCGAACGCCCAGCGGCCGTGGGTGCCCAGGTTGTTCACGCCGGGCACCCAGTACGTGTCCATGGCCGACTTCTTATCCCGGGCGTCTTCACGCCGGTACCCCTTGATCTCCACGATCAGGTTCAGCAGGTCGTCGTCCCCGTTGCCGTCGTCCACCCGCACGATGAAGTCGGGGAGGTAGACACGGCTTTCAGAGCCGTAGCGGTACGGCACCTCCAGCCCCAGGCCGTGGTTCTTCACGTAGGCCCGCACCCGCGGGTGGCTCTCGGCCACCCGACAGAATTCCGCCTCCCACTCGCTGTCCAGCACCACCCAGTTCACGTGGCAGCGGCGGGCGTCCGTCTCCCAGCGCAGCGCCTTGCTGGTGTTGAAGCTGACCCGCGCGGTGGAGCCGGTGGGGTTGTACGGGTCCAGCAGCGCCTTCATGGGCTGCGTGGCCGCGAACGACCGCGTGATCGCCGCGGTGATCCGGTCGCAGGCCATGTCCGCCAGCTCCTGGTACATCAGCAGGGCGGGGTACGTGTCGCCCTGGCAGACCAGGTACCCCCCCTCCAGCCACTGCCGGGTGATGCGCTTGAGCTGGCCGAACAGGTGCAGCCTGGGCTCCTCGCCGGGGTCGCGCCACCGGGTGTAGACCAGGCGGTGCGTCAGGTGGTAGAGCAGCGAGGACCGGCGCACGTCGCCCAGGTGCTCCAGGCTCAGGTCCACCGCTTCGCCGATGATCCCCTGGTTGCGGGTGATGGAGGGGCCCACCAGGTCCGGCGTGAGCCGCAGCACGGAATCCTCGTTGAAGTCCGCCGTGAGCTTCTCCTCCGGCAGCTCCACCCGGTAGCCCAGCACGCGCGGAAAGCGGATCTCCAGCGCGTCGCGCTCGGGGCGCACCGCCCGTACCTGCACCGTCTGGCGCGGCGGCTGCGGCGGGGCGATCACGGGCCTGGCCGTAAAGTCGAACGGAACGCCGAGCACGTCCGCATACTCCACGTTGAACCGGTCCTCGTCGTTCAGGTCGTACGACTGCCGCCGCAGCGCCCGCCCGATCACCTGCTCGCACAGAAGCTGGGTGCCAAAGGCGCGAACGCCCAGCACGTGCGTCACCGTGCTGGCGTCCCACCCCTCCGTGAGCATGGAAACCGACACCACGCAGCGGATGGACTCGCCCAGCTGGTCGCGCTTGCCCACGGTGTTCATCACCTCGCGCAGCAGGTCCTGGTCGGTGATGTTCTCGCCGGCCTGCGCGTCGCCGGTGCGCTGCACGCGCTCGCGCCGGAACCGTTCGATCTCGTCCTCGGCCATGCTGCGAAAGTTGCCGTCCAGCGCCTCGCCCGACTCCAGCTGCTCGCTGTCGATCAGGAGCGTGTTGGGGCGCGCCAGCGGGGTGCCGTGCTCGTCGAAGTTGCGGAACAGCGCCAGGCGGCCGTTCTCCAGCGTGGTGGAGCCGTCCTCGTTCTGCCGGTGAAAGCCGGAG
>DASQBH010001609.1:0-5917 GCA_035635315.1 Longimicrobium sp. | reverse complement strand
AGGTACTAGGTACTTCGGCACCAGGCACTTCCCTCCAGACGCACGAAGACCCGCGGATCGCTCCGCGGGCCTTCGAACCTCCGTCAGCCGGAATCGCTCAGACCGTGAACGAGCTGCCGCAGCCGCAGCCGCCGCTGGCGTTCGGGTTGTTGAACGTAAAGCCCGAGCCCTGGAAGGTCGACACGTAGTCGATCTCGGTGCCGTTCAGGTACTGCAGGCTGAAGGGGTCCACGAACAGGCGAATGCCCTCGGACTCCAGGATCATGTCGTCCTCACCGGGCTCGTCCTCGATGTTGAGCCCGTACTGAAAGCCCGAGCACCCGCCCGGAAGCACGCCCACGCGAAGGCCCGCGCTCTCGGCGGCGCCCTGCTCCTCGATGTAGCGGCGCACCTCGGTGGCGGCCGTGGCCGTAAGCAGCACGGGGGTGGCCGGAGCTTCGGTCTGGGTGGTGGCGGTCTCTGCCTGCATGTTCTCCCCCGCTCTCAGGGTGTAGGCGCGAATTCGCGCATCTTGGCCTTGCTTAACGACTTACGTACCCGCTCCCGACCTGCAGGTTTCGCGCCCGTGCGGGGCGGGAACAGGGGTTCCGATCCAAGATAATCAACCGAGCAGGCCCTGCCTAGCTTTCGCTCTCCGCCAGCATGAGGTCCACGGCCTGGGCCATGGAGCGCACGGGGCGGATGAAGGGCATTCCGGCCGTGGCCTCGGCCTCCGTCTCGGGGCTGCAGACCAGGAACCCGCGCGCCCCGAACCGCCCCGCCGCCAGCACGTCGCGCCGCCGGTCGCCGACCCACCACGAGCGCGCCAGGTCCACCCCGTGCTCGCGGGCGGCGCGCAGGAACATCCCCGCGCCCGGCTTGCGGTCCGCGTCCGGCCCGCCGTCCTCGAAGTCGGGGCTGTGGTACTCCGCGTCCAGCCGCGCCCCGTGCCGCGCCAGCTCCCGCACCAGCCGCGCGTGCACCGCGTCGTACTGCTGCGCCGTAAAGTACCCGCGCCCGATCCCCGACTGGTTCGTCGCCAGAACGACAACGAACCCGGCCGCGTTCAGCCGCGCCACCGCCTCCCCCGCCCCCGGCAGCAGCTCCACGCCCTCCGGATCGGCCAGGTAGTGCCGGTCCACGATCAGCGTCCCGTCGCGGTCCAGGAACGCCGCGGGACGGAGAATCTCGGGCATTGATTTCAAGAGGCGTGGGAAATAACGAGGGGTTGTGCAACCGAATGCACAACCCCCCGGAGGTACGTACCCGGTACCCCGAAGGGAGCGGGTGAAAGCGATTCTTTTGTTACCCGAGGGTGGCGGACCGGAATCGTGTTCCCGGTACCCCGAAGGGAGCGGGACCGCCACTGTCCGTCAACAGTAACCAGTTTCAAGCGGATTTGTCAACTGCCCCGCACCTGGCTCATCCCGCCGTGATGTTGAAGCCGGCGTCGACGTACATGGTCTCGCCGGTGATGCCGGTGGAAAGGTCGCTGGCCAGGAAGAGGCAGGTGCGGCCCACCTCCTCGGCCTCGACGGTGCGCTTGAGGGGCGAGCGCTCGGCGGTGATGCGCATCAGGTCGCGGAAGTGCGCCACCCCGCGCGCCGCCAGCGTGTTGATGGCCCCGGCCGAGACCGCGTTGATGCGGATGTTCTTCTGCCCCAGGTCCACCGCCAGGTAGCGCACGCACGCCTCCAGCGACGCCTTGGCCACGCCCATCACGTTGTAGCCCGGCACCGCCTTCTGCGAGCCGTAGTACGTCATGGTGACGATGCTGCCGCCGTTGGGCATCAGCGGCGCGGCGGCGCGGCTCAGCGCCACCAGCGAGTACGCGCTGATGTCCTGCGCCACCAGAAAGTCCTCGCGCGCCGTCTCGATGAACGGGTTGGCCATCGCGGGCTTGGGCGCGAAGGCCACCGAGTGCAGCACGAAGTCCAGCGTGCCCCACCGTTCGCGCAGCGCGTCGAACACGGACGCGATCTGCGCGTCGTCACGCACGTCCAGGTCGTACAGTGGCACCTCGCCCAGGTCCGAGACCGTGCGGGTGACGCGGTCGCGCATGATCTCGCCCTGGTAGGTAAAGGCGAGCTCCATCCCGGCGGCGCGCAGCGCCAGCGCACACCCCCAGGCGATGGAGTTCTGGTTGGCGACGCCGACGATGAGGCCCTTCTTACCCGCCAGCAGACCGGCGAGCGGCGAGTTCTCGGACATGGTCTCCGTTCGCTGCGTGGTTTCTCAGTGAACCGCATCTGTGGCGGCGCTGCGACACGCTCCCCGCGAGCCGCGGCGCCCCCTCTCCCGGCCTCTCTCCCACAACCGCGTGGGGGAGAGGAGATTCGATCGCGCTCCGGCACCTTTCGGCCGCCCGCGCCCGACCTGCGTAGCCCTCAGCCCCCGCGCCGCGTCCCCGCCGGCAGCGCCATCGCCCGCGGCGGCGCGGCGGGCGGGGGCGGCGGCGGCGGCGGTGTAGGAGCGGGCGTCGGCGTCGGCGGCTGCGCCGCGGGAGGCCGCCGCTGCACGGCGCTGTCGGCTTCCGCGGGCTCCACGGCCGCGCTGTCCGCCGCGACGGAGTCGGCGGGCGCCGGACGGGGCGGCGGCGGGGGACGCGGGGTGCGCAGCGGCACCTCGCCGCCGCCGACGAGCCCGTTCACGTTCCGCACGTCGCGCACGCGCACCGTGTAGATGGTGTCCGGCAGCAGCTCCGCCGCGGGGCGCGCGAACAGCCCCTGTGCCGGCAGCGGCCCGCGCGGCACCGAGTCCGCCCCGGCCGTGTCGCGGCGGGCGGTGTCGCGCTGCGCCGGGCGCGCCGGCTGCGCGGCGGGCACCGAATCCCCGTCCGCCGTGTCGCGCACCTGCGGCGGCGCGCCCACGCGCACCTCGGCCAGCGCCACCGCGGCGCCGTCCGGCCCGATCACCTCCACCTGGCTGGTGGAGAGGGGCTGGTCCGGGTCCAGGTAGTCGTCGAAGCGGATCTCCACCCATCCGCTCGTCATCCGCGCCGAGCCGGGCCGCGGCGGCGTGGTGTCGGGGAGGAGGATGGCAAGCTGCGCCGTGGGCTCCTGCCCCACCGCCATGGTGAGCGCCGCCGAGTCGCGCGGCTCGAACGGGTCCGCGCGGCGGTTGCGGTTGTTGTCGCGGTACGCCAGCACCCGGTACTCCCCCTCGGGGATCTGCCGGAAGGTGAAGCGCCCGGAGCTGTCCGCCTGCGTCGAATAGACGAGCGAGTCGGAGAGCCGCGTGGCGTCCACCCGCGCCTGCACCGCGTAGTTCCCCGTGATCCGCTCCGTCACCGTTCCCGACGCGCGGGTGTCGGGGATGGCGGGGCCGGTGGAAAAGACCAGCCGGATCGGCTCCCGGCGCCGGTTGTTGAAGCGGTCCTTGATCCCCCCCGCCACCTCTACCTGGTAGATGATGCCGGGCCGCCACCCCCGCCGCGGCTTGACGCGGATCTCCCGCCCCTCCTTGTCCACGGCGACGGGTCCCAGGCGGGGGCTCAGGGTGACCCCGTCCTCCACCCCCTCTTCCGACACCGGCTCGTCGAACTCGAACACCACCGGGCCGATCCACCGCTCCAGCACGGCGTTGGTGTCCGGGCGGACGGAGACCAGCACGGGGGCGATGCTGTCCACCGGGCCTCCCTTGGGGGCCTCGATGTGCGCGCACCCCGGCGCCCCGGCAAGCGCCGCGGCGGCCAGCCCCATGGTGCCGAGGAGCGCCAGGCGGCGGATCAAGCCGCGCCCTCCAGCGCCGCCAGCTTGCCCGCCAGCTTCTCCCGCTGCTCGCGGAACGAGGCCAGCTTGTCGCGCTCGTACGCCACCACGTTCTCCGGCGCGCGGGCGACGAAGCTCTCGTTGGCCAGCTTCTTCTCCGTCCCGCCGATCTGCCCGTCCAGGCGCCCCATCTCGTCGCGCAGGCGGGCGCGCTCGCGGTCCAGGTCGATGACGCCGGCCAGCGGCACGAACAATTCCGTCCCCGAGCGCAGCACCGCGCTGGCGCCCACCTCGCCGTTCCCCGAGCCGAAGGTGAGCTCCTCCACCCGCGCCATGTCGCGCAGGGCGCGGCGGCTGGCCTCCAGGATTCCCTGCACGGCGTCGGACGCCACCACGCGCAGCGGCACCCGCGCCGCCGGCTGAATGCCGTACTCGCCGCGCAGGGTGCGCACGGCGCCGATCACCGCCTGCAGCTCTTCGATCGCCCGCTCGGCCGCCTCGTCCTCCCACTCCGGCCGCGGCTCCGGCCAGCGGGCGACGATGAGCGACGCCTCGGCGTCCGCGGCGCGCGGCAGCTTTTGCCACACCGCCTCGGTGATGAAGGGCATGACGGGGTGCAGGATGCGCATGGCCCCGTCCAGCGCCTGGGCCAGGGTGGCCTGCGCGGCGCGGCGGCTGTCCTCGCCCATGTCGCCGCGCAGGCGCGGCTTCACCAGTTCCAGGTACCAGTCGGCCAGCTCGCCCCAGAAGAACTCGTATCCGCGCAGCGCGCATTCCTGCAGGCGGAACTTCTCGAACGCATCCGTCACCTCGCGCGCGGCCCGGGACTGGCGCGACAGGATCCACCGGTCCATCGGCTCCAGGTGGTCCCGCACCTCGTCCAGCGGAATGCGCGGCCCGTCGCCCAGGTTCATCAGGGCAAAGCGGCCGGCGTTCCACAGCTTGTTCGCGAAGTTGCGCCCGGGGCCGAACGCCTCTTCCAGGTTCTCGTAGTTCAGGTACTGGTCTGTGGCCGCGCCGCTGCCGCTGATCACGGTGTAGCGCATGGCATCGGCCCCGTACCGCTCCTTCACCACCAGCGGGTCGATGCCGTTCCCCAGCGACTTGCTCATCTTCCGGCCGAGGTGGTCGCGCACCGTCCCCGTCAGGTAGACGTCGCGGAAGGGGATGGCGCCGCGGAACTCGATCCCCGCCATCACCATCCGCGCGACCCAGAAGAACAGGATCTCCGGCGCGGTCACCAGCGTGTGGCCGGGATAGAACGCCTTCAGGTCCGGGGCATCCTCGTTCGGCCACCCCATGGTGCTGAACGGCCAGAGCCAGGAGCTGAACCAGGTGTCGAGCACGTCGGGATCCTGCTCAAGCGCCGTTCCGCCGCACTTCGGGCAGGAGGTTGGATCTTCACGGGCGACGATGGTCTCGGCGCATCCCTCCGCCCGGCAGTACCAGACGGGAATGCGGTGGCCCCACCACAGCTGCCGGCTGATGCACCAGTCCCGGATGTTCTCCATCCAGTGCTCGTACACCTTGCCGAACCGCTCGGGATAGAAACGCAGCTCGCCGTCGCGCCACGCCTGCAGCGCCGGCTCGGCGAGGGGCTTCATCGACACGAACCACTGCTCGCTCAGCCGCGGCTCCACCACGGTGTCGCAGCGGTAGCAGTGCGGCACGGCGTGGGTGTGCTCCTCCACCCGCTCCAGCAGCCCCAGCTGGTCGAACGCCGCGACCACGGCGCGGCGCGCCTCGGAGCGGTCCATCCCCCGGAACGCCTCGGGCACCTCGTCGTTCATCGACGCTTCGGGCGTCATCACGTTCAGCGCGGGGAGCCCCGTGCGCTGCGCCACGTCGAAGTCGTTGGGATCGTGCGCGGGCGTCATCTTCACCGCGCCCGAGCCGAACTCCGGGTCCACGTACGTGTCGGCGACGATGGGAATGCGGCGGCCCGTCAGCGGCAGGTCGATCTCCCTGCCCACCAGCGCCGCGTACCGCTCGTCCTCGGGATGCACGGCCACGCCGGTGTCGCCCAGCATGGTCTCCGGCCGCGTGGTGGCGACGACGAGATAGGGCCGGCCGTCGGGGAGGCGGGGGAGGCCCACGGCCGCCGTCCCGGGCGCGAGCGGGTAGCGCAGGTGCCAGAGCTTGCCCTGCGTCTCCGCGGGCTCCGCCTCCTCGTCGCTGAGCGCGGTGAGGCAGCGCGGGCACCAGTTGATGATGCGATAGCCGCGATA
>DASQBH010001608.1:0-4108 GCA_035635315.1 Longimicrobium sp. | reverse complement strand
GCCGGCCGCCGCCGCCGCAGCACCGGCCGCCGCGCCCAGCGCCGCGCCCGCCGCCGCACCGGCCGCCTTGCGGCGTCCGCTGGGCGAGCCCTCGCGGAAGTTCTTGCCGGCGGTAAACGAGACGGTGGCGCGCTCCGGAATGTCGATCACCGCGCCGGTGCGCGGGTTGCGGCCCTGGCGCGCGGCCCGGGTCTTCTTGGTGAACTTGCCGAAGCCGGGAATGGACAGCTCGCCGATCCCGTGCACCGCCTCGGAGACCGCCCCCGCGGCGGTGTCGAAGATGGCGTCGACCGCGCGCGCCGCCGCGGCCCGGCTCATCTGGGCCTTCTCGGCGACATTGTCGATGAACTCTGACTTGTTCATGGGAGTCTCCACGCGTGGCGGTTCAGGTTCGGGCGCTGCCGGTCGGCGGGCCCGCGCGCGGCGTGATGCAAACCCGGTTCCACTTTCAGCGGCGCCATTGCTGGGCTTAAGCCTATTCCGCACACACCGCGCACACGGCCCCCTGCCCCTGGACCCCAGCCATCGCCTCAAACTTCACGATCCGCACGGCTCAAGTTGTTGATTTTCCGCAGGATAGCTCAACCCCCACCCGCCTCCACGCCAGACGCCGCCAGCGTCCGAAGCCGCACGTCCACATGCAGAATCACAGAAAAATCCACATTGAAGAAACGTCGGGAGAGCTCCCCGGACGCACGGCGGCCCTTCTCGATGTGCGAGAAGGGCCGCCGAACGCCATCCACCCAACCTCCCTCCCGCGCGGGTTCGCGCGGGGGAAGTAGCGGCCCCTACCGCGTGCCGAAGCCCTGGCGGAACGAGTCCACCACCCGCCGCGCCGCTTGCTGGGCGTTGCCGAACGCGTCGCGCGCGCTTTCGCGGTACGACGCGGCCGCGGCGGCGATGTCCTCGGCGTACCCCGGCTCCGGCTCGCCGCGGCGGCGGTAGTCGCCGGCCAGCACGCGCTCGTACGCGCCGCTCTCGAACCAGTTGCGCATCTCGGCCACGCGGATCACGGGCGCGGGGTGCGTGAGGGCCAGCACGTTGAGCACCTTGAACACCTGGTCCGCCAGGTCGCCCGTCTCGCGGTACTCCTCGGCCTGGGCGATGAAGTCGGCCAGGTTGGTCTCGTCGGCATGGCCGCCGGCGAACTTGAGCATGGTGCGCATGGCCGCGTCGGGCTTCTGCACGGCCAGGATGCCGGCGCGGTCGCAGGAAAGCTCGGCCTTGCGGTGCCACTCCATCAGCGCCATCAGCACCGCGCGCGCGGCCAGCCCCACGATGGGAAAGCCCACCAGCGAGAGCTGGTAGAGCACCACCATCATCGTAAGGTACAGCGTGTGGCCGCTCAGCACGTGCCCCAGCTCGTGCCCCAGCACAAAGCGCAGCTCGTCGTCGTCCAGCTCGTCCACGGTGAGCGAGTTGACCACGATGAACGGCTTCTGCATGCCAAAGGCGAACGCGTTGAGGGTGTACCCCTTCTGCACGTACAGCGGGTACGGCTCCACGTCCAGCGTGCGCGCCGCCTCCAGGTACAGCCGGTGCACGCGGGGAAACTGCGTGGCGCTCACCCGCACGGAGCTGGAAAGGAACGCCAGGCGCAGCGGCTTTTCGCCAAAGAAGCCGAACACGGCGCGCAGCACCTGGTCGAACACCGGGATCTTGCGCAGCGCGTTCAGCGCGGCGCGGTCTGCCGGGTGCTCCCAGGTGCGCGGGTCGATCTGGGTGAGTACGCGGGTGGATTCGCTCATCGGTCGCGGCGTGGCCGGTGTGGGTGCGGGGGTGCGGCGGCGCCGCGCGGACGGGGGACGGTACGGCCACGGCGGCGCGGGGTTTCAGCGCCGGACGGACCCGGATGATACGCGCCGGTGTACGGTTCGTGCATGAAAGGGTGTTTGCGCCGGCTCTACCGCGCTGCACCCGCGCGTCTTAGATTGCCGGCCAGCCTGCCGTCACCATGCCGCCTCCGGGATACCGCCCGGGCCGTGCGGCGCGTCTCCCACGCATCTTGGAGAATTTGCCATGCGCCGTCAACGCATCGCCCTGCTCGTCGCGCTCGCGCTGTTCGCCGTGCTTCCCGCGGTCTCGAGCGCCCAGCAGGCGTCGCAGCTTCGCGGCACCTGGAGGCTGAACCGCGAGCAGAGCGACGACATCAACGCAAAGATCAACACGGCCGTCGCGCGGATGAACATGGTGGTGCGCCAGATCGCCCGTCCGCGGCTGCGCAGCACCAACACCGCGTATCCGCAGCTGGTGATCGTGCACGACGCCACCAACATCCGCGTCGACATGCAGGGCCGCCCCTCGGTGAGCAGCCCCGCCAACGGGCAGCCGGTGCTGTGGCAGCGCGAGACGGGGCGCACGTGCACGCAGATGCGCGGCGACTGCGTGCAGGTGACCACGGCGTGGAACAACGGCGCGCTCACGCAGACCTTTCAGGCCGAGGACGGCCGCCGCGTGAACGTGTTCACGGTGAGCCCGGACGGCAACACCATGACCATGAACGTCACCATCACCAGCCCGCGCCTGCCCAACCCGCTCAGCTACAAGCTGGTCTACAACCGCGCGTCCTGATCCGCTTCGCCGGTTGGCGCAGAGATCGAAGAGGCGGCCCGGGTTCCGGGCCGCCTCCTTCCTTTTATACGATATGAGGGGAAAAGCGTAAGGGTACAGAGGAACAGACAAAAGCCAGAGGAGCAGAGGAACCGAATTTTCCTCTGTTCCTCTGGCCGTTGTCTGTATCTCTGTACCCCCCGATGTTCTTTTTCCAGATGCTGGGTTCCCGCAGTTCTGGCGCTACCGCGCGCGATCCGGGTGGATGTGCTCGCTCAGGTAGTCGGGCTCGGCGGGGAGGAGGTGGGAGACGATGCCGGGGCGCGTCTCCCAGGCGTCGTACACCTCGGCGTAGCGCAGGCCGTACTGCTCGCCCGTCACCCGCAGGCGCCGCTCCAGCCAGTCGGGGTCGCCAAAGCCGATGCTCTCGCGGTAGAAGCGCGCGAGCTCGTGGATGGTGTCCACGTACGGCTCCACGTCCACCGCGACCGGCGGGATCACCGAGTGCGCGCCGCGAAAGGTAAAGACGGGGGCCACGGCGCGGTGCGCCGGCACCGGCGCCACCACCTTGGCCATGCGCGCCAGGGTGATGGCGTCGCGAAAGATCTTGCCCGACGCCTGGTGGTCGGGGTGCCGCATTCCGCGGCCCCACGAATCGCCCCAGGTGATCAGGCCGTCGGGCTTGATCTCCGCCAGCACCCTGGCCACCCGCCGGGCCGACTCGGCGTCCGCCTGCAGCCCGCAGTCGGCAAAGTCCATGAAGCGCGTCTCCACGCCCAGGATCTCGCCCGCGCGGCGGCCGTGCTCCTGGCGGCGGGCGGCCACCTCGTCGGTAGGGATGGGGCCGAACGCCTCCGTCATCTCCCCCCGCGTGAGCCACACCACCACCACGCGATCGCCGCGTGCCTTCTGCGCCAGGATGGTCCCCGCGGCACCCACCTCGTCGTCCGGGTGGGCCAGCCCCACCAGCAGCGTCTTGCGCTCCATTCACTCGCCTCTTCCCGATTCCGTTTTACGCCACCCGAAGCGCAGATGGAATCTCCGGACCACGGACGCGCCCGGCAAGGTGAGCGGGTGAACGGGTGACGGGGTGAACGGGTGACAAAGATCTAGAGCAGGGCCAGCTGCCGCACGCGGCGGCGAGCCTTGCCCGATCTCCGCGGCTGCGCGGGGGCAGGGATCGCGACCTCCCCATGCAGCGGCACGCCCGGCGCGCGCCGGGAAAGCGGCTCCGGCGGAAGCGGCATCGGTGGGAGAACGGCGTCGCCGTAGAGCCAGTCCACCACCCAGCCCAGCTCGTAGGGATCGCGCGCATCATCCCCAGCGGGACGTCGCCCCGGTGCCGCCATCTCCGCCGCTTCTCCCCCGATCATCGGCATCTCTCCCCCGTTTTCCGCGTGCGCATCAAACACCGCAGGGCCGACAAGATGCCGAATAAAAACCGAATAAGCAAGGGCCCTCACCCGCTCGCTCAGGCTCGCACCCTCTCCCGCAAGCGGGAGAGGGTATAAACGTCGCGAACACCTGCTTCGCGTTTCCGAGCCTGTCGTCTTTGAGG
>DASQBH010001607.1:0-9794 GCA_035635315.1 Longimicrobium sp. | reverse complement strand
AGCCGCTCGGTCGCCTGGGCAACGGCCTGCCGGGCGCGGACCTTTTCGGTGATCTCCACGCCCAGGTTGTAGACGGCCAAGCAGGCGCCGTCCTCGTCGGTGAGCGCGCTGAGCGAGTAGGTGAACCAGGCGTCCTCGCCGCGCCGGTCCTCCAGCCGCTCCATGGTGAGCAGCGCCTCGTCCAGGTACACGGCGTCGCCGCCGGCGCGCACGGCGGCGAACTGCGTCTCCAGCGCGGGCCACAGCTCGTCCCACACCTCGTTTCCCGGGCGGCCCAGGGCGGCGGGGTGCTTGGCGCCCAGGATGCGGCGGTAGGTGTCGTTGTAGACCAGCGTGTAGGTGGGGCCGCACCACAGGCAGGTGGCGATGGGCGTGGCCAGCATCAATCGCACGGCGGTGCGCAGCGCGGCCGGCCACGCCGCGGAAGGGCCCAGCGGCGTGGCGGCCCAGTCCACGGCCCGGCAGAGGGCGCGCATCTCGCCCGGTCCGTCGAAGAGCGGATCGGCTTTTCCCGGCGATCCCTGCCCGGCGGGCACGGCGTGTGGCGGCGCGTATCCGGTGGCGCCCTCCTGCTCCCTCCCCGTCATCCCTGCCGCCTCCACTGCGAGGGTCATCCGCCGGGAGAATGCCTGCCCGTAAACACCCGGCGGTTGAACCCTATGCAAAAACGATACGGAGGCGCGGGGTCGTCACAATCCGGCGGCGCTGGACGTCGATACACCGGTTTATCGTCCCGTCCTGAGCGACACTTCCGATCGAAATGTCCCCCATCCACCGAAACGCCCTTCGCGCCGCCTGCGCGGCAGCCGCCATCCTCCTGGCCGCTCCGGCCGGCGCACAGACGGAGGTGCGGGTGATGGCGCACGGCGGAATGCTGCCGTTCACCACGCTGCACGCGGGTGGGCAGGTGCAGGTAGCGCCCGGGTCCGGCGGCACCAGCTTCTACGCCGAATACAACCAGTGGGCGTGGGGAATCATCTGCGTCTCCGTGCTGGATCCCGACGCGCCGGACGGCATTGGCGACGACCGCTGCAGCGAGACGGGGTACGCGGTGCACGCGGGCGCCACCCGGCACCTGGGGCGCGCGGAGGCGCTGTGGCGGCCGTACGTCTCGGGTGGGGTGGGCGTGGCGCGCGTGCTGGACCGCACCCTCGAAGACCGGCCGGTGCGGGCGGCGCTGGTGGGGGAGGTGGGATACGACCTGAGGGGCGGGGGACCGTTTGGCCTGCGCGTGGGCCTGCGCTGGCAGGGACGCCCGCAGGTGGGCACCGACTACGTGGGCCCCGTGATCGGCCTCGCCCTGCGGCTGTGATGCTGGTCTCCGCGTGACTACCGGGAAGGGATCACGCGGAGGTTGCGGAGGAAAAGAAAGAGGGGACGCGGAGGCCGCATCATCACGCCTCCGCGTCCTCTTTCCTTTCCTTCCCTCGTCCGGGTGGGCAGGGCGCTGTCATCCTGAGGCCCGGTCACGGTGCATCCGTCTTCCACTGCACAGGTTGCAGGGCCGAAGGATCTAGCGTCGGATCGACAGAGGCCGGACGCGGCAGCCCGCACCGGACTCGCGGCCGCGACGTCGCATGACAGGGCCGGTGCGGTAGACGGACGCGCCTGTGCCGCCGACGTGGGGACCAGCATTGTCCGGGTGCGGCGGTGGCCGCGGGTGCAGCGCGGCTGCCGCGTCCATGTTCGAGCAGTCGGAGAGTAGATCCTTCGACCCTGCAGCCATTCGCGCGAGGGGGGAGTGCGGGGTGGGCGGGCCTCAGGATGACAGAGGGCCCTGCTGGTCGCGAAAAATGAAAGGGCGGCGGGATGGTCATCATCCCGCCGCCCCTTCATCATCCCTGTCCCCTGTCCCCTATTCCCTGCCCTCCTCCTCCGCCAGCACGATCACCCGCTCGGTACCGCCGCGGCCGAAGGTTTCCGGCGAGTACATCTCCTCCGCGCGCGGCGGGGGGACGACGAACAGGCCGGGGGTGGTGGCGCGGGCAACGTACGAGTAGGTGTACACGCCCGCCGGCAGCAGGCTGGTGAACGCCTCCACCCGGTCGTCGCGCAGGTTCTGGTGCTCGTACCACGGGCCCCACCACCAGCGGTAGCCGCGCGCCCACGGTGCCACGCCGTCGTCGGCCGTGGGCGGGACGTCTTCGGCGCCGCGCAGGGCGGTGTTCACGGCTTCGAAGCCGGCGGGGAGCGGGTCCACCATCGCCACGTGCACGCGGCGGCCGGGTGCCGTCACGGTGACGGTGATGCGGACGCGGGCGCCCGCCTTGATCCGCCAGCGGCCATCCTCCCCGCGCACCACGTCCGCCGAGTCGTCCACGGCCTCGTAGGTGCGCTCCACCGCGAAGCCGCGCTCCAGCGGCAGCAGGTCCAGGTCGCGCGGGGCGTAGCGCAGCCCGGCGCGGTAGTACAGCCGCCCCGGCCCGTCCTTGCCGATGGTGAGCGACCGCGGATCGTCGCCCACCAGCACGCGCATGGGCACGTCCAGGTGGCCGCGATCGGCGCTGCGGCCCGTGAACCGCTCCTCGCCCGCGAAGCGCTCGCCCAGCCAGACGCGGGCGACGAACTCCGGCGTCTGCCCCTCGTACACGCGGAAGTAGCGGTCCAGCGCCAGCAGCACCCAGCTGTTCTCCTGCGTGCTGTTCCACCGCCCCGCCGTGCGGTGCCCCAGCAGCCCGCGGACGGTCTTGGTGATGAGCTCACTCCGCGGATCCGCGGCGAGCAGCGCCTCCAGGATCACGGCGTCGGTGCGGCGGTCGGAGTGCAGCAGCAGGTACTCGCCTTCCTCGTAGCGCGTGGCGAAGGTGGCGGTGGACGCCGTCTCCGTCGCGCGGTTGTTGATGATGCGCAGCAGCTCCGCGCGCTGCGTGGCGAACTCCGCGCGGCCCGCGGAGGCGGTCAGCAGCCAGCCGGCCACCTCAAGGGGAATGGTGTCCAGCCGCACCTCGTCGAACAGGTCCACCAGCATGTCCCCGGCGTCGTCGTCCTCCGCGCGGTCCAGCGTGTAGGCGGCGTACGCGCGCAGGGCGAACTTCGCCTGCTGCGGATACCAGTGGGGGATGTTCGTCTCGATGTCGCGCACGTACTCCAGCGCGCTCTCCAGCATCTCCGGGCGCACCGCGTAGCCGCGCTCGCGGACGCGCAGCAGGGCGTGGGTTACGTGGATGCTCACGTACGGCCACGAGTCGTACTCGTCGCCCGGCCAGAAGCTGAAGCCGCCGTCCCCGCGCTGCATCCCCTCCAACACCGCCAGGTCGCGCGCGACGGAATCGGAGATCACCTCCGCCGGCGGCAGCCCCTCGGCGCGGAACTCGGTGAGCACGTCGCGCAGCGCGGCCACGGCCAGCAGGCGGCTGGAGATCTGCTCGGCGCACTCGTACGGGTAGCGCACCAGGTAGAGGAACGCGTCCGTGAGCTCCTGCAGCGCCGTGGACGAGGTGGTCACCTCCAGCCCGCCGAACGCGGGGATGGCGTCCCCGGGCACCTCCAGCGGCAGATCCACCGCGCCGTCTTCGGCGATCGACCCGTAGGTGGCGAACGCCTCCGCGGTGGCGGGGGTGTAGACCGGGAGCGTGATCTCCGCCGCGTCCGACATCGATCCTCCGACCGCGGCGATCTGCACCCGCGCCGTCCCCGGCAGCACCGCCTCGCCGGGGATGCGCACCTCGGCGCGGTCGTGCGCGGGGACGGTCACCCGCCGCCCGGCATCGGCGAACACCAGCCCCGCGCCGCGCGCCGCGACGTCCACCGTCACCGGCGCGTCCGTCTGGTTCTGGATGACGACGGGAAGGTCGAAGCGGTCGCCGTAGTTCAGAAAGCGCGGCGCGGAAGGGCGCACCATCAGCGGCTGCCGCGCGGTCAGGGCGCTCTCGTCCATCCCGTACAGCGTGCCGCCGCTGACGGCCACGGCCATCACCCGGTAGCGGGTAAGGTTGGACGGCAGGGTGAAGGGAACGCGCGCCCTGCCCTGCGCGTCCGTGCGCACCACCGGCGCCCACAGCGCCAGCGCGGCGAAGTTGGAGCGCACGGCGATGGCGGCGGGCGCGACGTCTGCCCCCGCCACCTTGCCCTGGATGGCGTTGGCGACCGGCGACGGGGGCGCGGGGAGGTTGTACGCCGCTTGGCCCGCACGCATGTACAGCGCCGCCTCGCCGGCCGCTGCCGTCACCACCATGTCCTCCAGCAGCATGAGCTGTGTCGTCAGCTCGATCTGCAGCATCGCGAGCGGCTGGTCACCCACCTCCACCACAACGCGCGCGGGCTGCATGCCGACGCGCGCCACTGCCACCGTCCGCCGCCCCGGGGGGACGCCGGCGAGGCGGAAGCGGCCGGAGGCGTCGGTGACCGCCGCCAGCCGCGTCCCCTCGATGCTGACGGTGGCGCCGGCGACCGGCTGGCGCGTCTGCGCATCGATCACCACGCCCACCACCTCGCCGGGGGCGCCCACGCTGTCAGGGACCAGGCGCACCAGCGGGCGCAGGTGCGTATCCATCACCCCCGGCATCCACTCCGGGTAGAAGATCTGCACGGGGTGCTGCAGCTGGAATCCCGTCAGCGCCAGCACCGCCTCGTCCACCACCACCACCGCCACCTCGGCGTCGCGTACGGGGCGGCCGGCGGCGTCGCGCACCTCCACCTCCACCGAGCCCGGCGAGTCCGGCGTCTGCACCGAGTCCGCGGGCGAGACGGCCACCTGCAGCGTGCGCGTCCCGGGCGGCACGCGCAGCACGTTGTTGCCGCTGGCGAAGTCCGTCCCCCGCGCCGTGGGCTGGCGCTGCCCCTCGCGGTCGTGCGCGCCCACCACGTCCACCTGCAGGAACACGTTGGGGATGTCGGCCTCCTCCACCGGCATCTCGACGGCCACCGTGGGCCCGTCCGACGCGATCGGGATGGTGCGGACGATCCCCTCGCGACGCACGGTGAGCAGGCCGCGCGCGGGCCAGAAGGGGAGCTGGACCAGGACGCGGGCCGTGTCGCCGGGCGCGTACTCCTCGCGGTCGGGGACCAGGCGAACGACGCGCTGGGCGTTCTGGTCCTCCCCCGGCCCGCTCATCCACGGCGACCGTCCCCACGCCCAGGTGCTGATGCGCGTGCGCGACGGCCGTCCCCGCGCGTCCGTGACGTCCGCGGTGATGCGGTAGGTGCCGCCCGCCTCGCCCGTGGCGAAGGTGCAGGAGACGGGGTTCAGGTCGGATACGACGGTGCAGCGGGCGGAATCCGCCACCACCTCACCCCATGAGCCGCCGTCGCGGCGCCACTCCATCCGCTCCGCCAGCACCTGCACGGGTCGGCCCGCGACCGGCTTGCCGTCCAGGTCCACGACGACGACGCCCAGCGCGATCGGCTGCCCGGCCTCCAGCCAGGCGCGCTCCGTCCTTAGTCCCACGTAGACCTCCGCGGGGTGCACGAGCATCTGCCCCTGCGCCGTCCAGGGCTGGCGGTTCACGTCGACGACGGTGGCCTGCATCTGCAGCGACTGCGCGGTGGGCGGATCGGCGCGGTCGAAGTCGATGCGCACCGCGTGGCGCCCGTCCGCGTCCGTCGTCCCTTCGAAGGTGCGGACGACCGGCTCCTGCCGGCGCGCGCCGTAGCCGTAGTCGTACGCCATCCCGAAGCGCCAGCTCCCCCACTCCGGCGGGGTGAACCAGGCGGTCTGCGAGCGGACGGTCCAGCTCACCGGCGCGCCCGGCAGCCCGCCGCCGGCAAAGTACGAGGCGCGCACCTCCACCTGCGCGCTGCCGCCCACCACGTGCGGGCCGGGGGGAACGTCGATCCCCACCTCGTACTCCGGGCGCCGGAACTCCTGCACCTGGAATCCGATCTGCCCCGTCGTCCCCTCCTGCGCCCCGCCGCCCAGCCGCAGCTCGATGCTGCCGGGGCCCAGGTTGGAGCCCTCGGGAACGCGGAAGGTGCCGTCGAAGCCGCCCAGCGCGGTGAGCCGCGCGGTGCCGGCGGCGATCTCGTTGCCACGCGGGTCCCGCACCAGCCAGGCGACCTCCGCGTCCGGCGGGCGCGGCAGGCCCACACCGCCCGTCTTCGCGCGTTCGAAGCGGCGCGCCCACCCCTTGAAGCGCACCTCCTCCCCCGGCCGGTACAGGTTGCGGTCCGTGATCCCGTACCAGAGCACGGTCACCGTCTCGTCCCGCCGCTGCAGCGCCTCCGCCGGGGCGGGAAGGAGGGCGCGGTCGCCGTCCAGCTCCGCCACCAGGTACGCGTGGTGGACGGGCCCGCGCTCCCGGCGGCGGACGTCCTCGGGGCGGACACCGGGTTCCACGCCGCGGCGGGGCTGGGGGATGCGAGCCGTGCCGTCGCGGTCCGTGGTCCCTGCCCCCGGCTGCGTGCCCAGGGTGACGCGGACGCCCGGCAGCGGTGCGCCGTCCACCAGCGAGGTGGCCCACGCCGTCACCTCGGTCGGGTCGCTGAACGCGGCCAGGCCGATGCGCGTGGACTGCACCCAGACGTACGTCCCCTGGTCCTTGCCCTCGCCCGGGTCCACCGCCTCCACGCCCACGATCACGTGCCCCGGCCCGGAGCCCAGCGCCTCGCCCAGGTCGACGACGGTCTCCACGATCTGCCCCGGCGCGCCGCGCGTCTCCACGACGCGGTTCACCACCTCGCGGCCGGGAAAGGCGCTGCGGCGGTCGGGGACGAAGGCGGGCCAGTCCGAGGGCTGCACGCGGTGGATGCGGATGCGCAGCCGCGCGTGGTCGTGGCTGGTGACGGTGATGCGTCGCGGCCCGTTGGGATCCAGCACGATCATCCGCTCCCCGAACGGCAGCAGCTGCGGATACGGGGCGGCGACGTCGAAGGTGCGCTGCTGCGGCTCTCCCAGCGTCTGCCCGAAGACGTCGCGGATGCCGGCGTCCAGGTACACCGTGTAGCGCGTGTTGGGGAGCGTGCGGCCCGTGATCACGAGCGCCTGTTCCAGCACGCTGACGCGCATCCCCGCGATGGCGGGCTCCACGCGCACCTGGGCGGGGCGAAAGGCGGCGGTGTCCAGCGGGTTGGTGAAGCCGATGTAGAACGGGTTTCCCGGCCGGCAGCGGTTGTTGATGCCGCTGCAGATGGAATGGTTGATGGCCAGCGGCCCATAGGTGCGAAACGACCACGACTGCGCGTGGGCCGTACGCAGCGGTCCCTCGGCGGAGGGGGCGCCGGTCTCCACCGTCACCTGCACGCCGGCGTTGCGGGGAAGCGGCCGCACCGGGCGCACGGCGATCCAGTGGATGGAGTCGCCGTGCTGCGCCAGCGCCTTTGCCGTCGCGTCCGCCTCGATCTCCGCCGGCGTGGCCAGGCGGACGGGGATGGACTGGCGGTCGGCGAGCAGCTGGATGTGGGGGAGCAGCGCCGCGCGGTTGATGCGCTGGTCGAACTGGATGACGATCACGGGCTCCAGCCCCACGGAGCTGCCGTACGGCTGGCCGCCCATGGCGCTGAGCGGCGTGGTGGTGAAGGTCCACGACGCGGCCTCCTCCAAACGCCCCCCCGCCGCCGACTGCGTTCCCGCGGGGATGCTGACGGTGTACTCCGTCGCCCCCGGCATTCGCCCCCGCGGCTTGAAGACGAGGGTGCGCACGTCGATCCACCGCCACTCCCCCGCCGGCTGCGGCGACAGGCGCACGGGCACCTCACGCGCCTGCACGGTGGAGACGGACGACAGCGGCACCATGGGCTGCGAAAAGGTGATGGTCACCTCCGCGCCCACCTCCACCGCGCCGCGCGGCGCCCCGCGCACGATGGCCAGCGGCGCGGGCCCTCGTGTCGCGGGACGGGGCGGAGCGGCGGTGTCCGGCGGCGGAAACGAGGCCAGCCGTACGCGCCCCGTGCGCGGCGGCGGCAGCGTGCGCGCGGGAAACGCGAACGAGTCCGCCGCCGTGGCCGCGGCCGCCAGCGCGGGGAGCCGGGCCAGGATGCGCGCCGCATCCGCCGCCGCCAGCTGCGTGGAGGGCGACACCGCCTGCCGCTCGCGCCCCCGCCCCGCCGCCTCCGCGATGCGAAAGCGCAGCCCGACCGTGTCCACGGCACCCGCGGTCTCGCCGGAATACACGGGCGCCACGTACAGCGGCGGGATGGTGGTCCTGCGCTGTGTCTCCGCGGCGCCCGGAGCCATCGTGCCGATGGCGGCGGCGAGCAGGGGAACCAGCCGTGGGATGGCGCGCATACGGTGCGGTCGATGTGGGTGGGCTGGTGGACCGGCGATTCGGACGCCGCGAAGGGAGCGTGTCACTGCCACACGATAAACGCGCGTCCCCCGCCCGATTGCACACGCTGGACGGAGGGGACAGCGTAACGCGGGCGAGGCGGATGGGCCAGCGGGGGTGTCGGGGAGGTGCGTCGGTGGAGGGGCGCGGATCGGGTAGACAAAGGCTGCAGCGCGCGCCACCCCTGTCATTTTCGAAGGAGGCGGCGCGGGGAATCGTCCTCTCCTTCATTCCTCGGCGCAGACCGAGGTGCCGTCCGCCTGCCGGGCGAATGAATTCGCGGCGCCGCGATGTCAATCGCTCCGGTGGAGCTGGGGGGCGGCAAAGAAAACGGGCCCCGCAGACTCGTCTGCGGGGCCCGTTTCGCGGTCCGTCCGTCCGTCGTCAGCGCGTCGGCACGTTCTGCGGGCGCGGGGCGGAGGACATGCTTGGCACACGCGTGGGCACGGTGCGCTTGAGGCCGCTCAGCAGGTAGTCGATCACCTCGCCGGCCGTGTACCCCGCGCGGTCGCTGCCGATAAAGCGGCGGATGTTCTTGAGCGCGTCGCCGCTGGTGATGAGCGGCGCCTCTTCGGGAAGGCCGCTCTTGCGCAGCTGCGGCTGCCCGATGGTGGCGAACAGCGCGTTGCACAGGCACTTGCGCCCGGCGGTGTTCTCGGCCTCGCCGCCCTTCTTGACGTACGTGTCCACCGGCTCGGCCGCGCAGCGGTAGTCGATGCGGCCGTCGGGGCGGCGGTACGCCTCGCGCAGGTAGCCCAGGTCGCACACGCGCTCGCGCTTGCCGTACATCGCGGGGTCCGACATCGTCCCGCCGATCTGCACCACCTTGAACGGAAAGCCCGTGGGCGACGCGCGGCCGTCCGTCAGCACGTCGATGCGGTCTTCCTGCGCCTGGCGAATGACGTCCTTCTTGAGCTGCGGGTCGATCCCCGACTCTTCGGTGTAGGCGAACAGGGTGCCCACCTGGATCCCCGCGGCGCCGGCGTCCAGCGCCTCGGCCAGGGCCTCGGGGCTGCCGGCGCTGCCGGCCAGCCAGAAGGGGAGCCCGTGCTCCTTCATCTTCTCCAGGTCCACCTCGTCGCGCTCGCCGTACTGCGGCTCGCCGCGCTCGTTCAGAATCAGCTCGCCGCGCGGGGGCGCGTTGTGGCCGCCGGCCGTGGGCGCCTCGATGATGAAGCCGTCCACCCGCCCCGTAGCCTTGCGCGTGAGCATGGTCGCCAGCGAGTTGCTGGCGATGATGGGAAGGAAGTACGGCCGCTTGACCGCCACCGGCGGCTTTTCGCTGTGCACGCGCGGATCGAAGCTCAGGTACGCCGTATCGGCGCCCATCCCCTCGACCTCGAACTTGATCTGCGCCGGCTCGTGCGCGGCGAACCTGTCCAGCACGCCGGGGATCTCCTTGGGGATCCCGGCGCCCATCAGCACGTAGTCCACCCCGGCCAGCATGGCGCCGTAGAGCGTGGCCAGGTTGGGCATCTGCACCTTGGTGAGCAGGTTGATGCCCACCACGCCGTCGTGCCCCTCCTTGGCCAGCCACACCTCCACGAACGAGGCCAGCACGGTGAGCTGCTCGCGCACCCGCGTGACCATCTG
>DASQBH010001606.1:0-2504 GCA_035635315.1 Longimicrobium sp. | reverse complement strand
AGGATGATGGCGATCACCACGTACTCGAAGTTCTCCTGAACCGCCGGAATGTTCCCGAAGAAGTAGCCGGCGAACAGGAACAGGGTGATCCACGCCACCCCGCCGATCACGTTGTAGGTAAGGAACCGCGGGTAGTCCATCCGCGACGCGCCCGCCACGAACGGCGCGTACGTCCGCACGATGGGGATGAAGCGCGCCAGGATGATGGTCTTGCCGCCGTGCTTGGCGTAAAAGGCCTCCGTGCGGCGCAGGTACTCGGTCTTCATGACCTTCGCGTCTTCCTTGAACACGCGAAGCCCCAGCCATCGCCCGATCTGGTAGTTCAGCGAGTCGCCCACGATGGCGGCCACCATCAGCAGCACCCAGAGCAGAAAGATGTTGAGCGCGGGGTCGCCCGGCTTGTTGGCCGACGCCACCACGGCGCCCGCGGCAAACAGCAGCGAGTCGCCGGGCAGGAACGGGGTCACCACCAGCCCCGTCTCGCAGAAGATGATCAGGAACAGGATGGCGTACGTCCACCCGCCGTACTGCCGCAGCAGCTCGGCAAGGTGCGCGTCCATGTGCCTGAAGTAGTCGAGCAGCTGCAGCAGAAAATCCATCCAGACCGCCGGATGCAGGGTTTGGGGTCAGCGGTCGGGACGCGGCCCGACGCGGTGCCCTATGCTACGGGCCGCGCCGTGGGGATACAAGGTTCGGACCGAGTTCAGGGAATAGGGATCAGGGAATAGGGAATAGCCAGCAGGGGCATCGCCTTTCGCGCTGGCGATCAGTCCGGGTCGCGGTGGACGGTGGAGGGGGAGAAGGCGGGAAGGCAGACGGCCACGTACTCGGCGCCGCCGGGCTCGGGCGTGCTGTAGCGCACCCACTCGCCCGGGTGCTGCACGATGGCCTGCCCGGCGCGCACCTCAATCGCGCCGCCCTCGTGCTCCACGCGCAGCATGCCGCGCAGCACCACGGTGATCTCCTGGAACTCCGGCCGCTGCCCGGGCTCCACCCACCCCTCCGGCGACTGCATCCGCGCCACGCTCACCTCGCCGTGTCCGCTGTTCACGCGGCCGGCAAACTCCTCGATGCGCTTCGGCTTGTTGCCGGCGGCTTCGATCACGGACGGAGCGGGGATCAGCGTAGGCATGGCGCAGAGACGGGGAATGGGGATACGAAATCAGCCAACCGGACCAAGACTCGACGGAGGATTTGGGCTGCGTCCGCAGGCGCCCCCCATCCCCGGCCATTCCCCCACAAACTGCGTGGGGGAAGGGAGAATTCGATCGCGCACCAGAGCCTGCTGGCCGCGTCACCTCTCCCCCAGGGTTTTTGGGGGGAGAGGCCGGGAGAGGGGGCGCCCGGCGGACGCAGCGCGATCTGGTTCGCAGCGCCCTCTGCCAGTCGGCCGCGCTCAGTCTCCCGAAACCGCCTCGGAGCGGGCGATGGGGAAGGCGCGGGCGTGCCACGACTCGCGCAGCGGCTTCTCCCATCCACCGCCGCGCAGCTCGCCCACCGTGCCGATGGTGTTGTCGAAGACGACGGTGTCCTCCGCGACCCCGCCCGCCGCGGCGCGCTGGCGAAAGGCGGGGCGGGGCTCGGCCTGGATCTCCCCCGCCTCGTCGCGGAAGTAGACCAGGGAGCTGTCGCGCATGGGCACGCCGATCTGCCGCTCCAGGTCGGCCAGCGTGTGGAAGAGCGAGTCGATGGAGCAGCCGCTTACGCCCGTGGCGCGCTCGTCCGAGCCCACCAGGAGAAAGCGTCCGTGCCGCAGCTCACGCCCGCCCACCACGGGGGCGCCGTGCGCCGCCCAGCGGTCCAGGAACGCGTCGGCGTGGGAGAGCAGCGCCTGCTGCTGTGCGTCGTCCAGGGGGCGCGCGGCGGCGAACACCCACAGTCGGGCGTCGTCGGGAAGTCGGTCGAAGGGGACTGCGGGCATGGGCTCCTGCCGGTAAGGGTTGCAGCGGGCAATCTACAACGCCGCGCCCGCCCGCTCCAGCGCGCACGCTGTCGCCCCGCCGTCCAAACCGCTACGTTTCAGGCGGATACAGGGCTTTTTCATCCCCCGCGTCAAGATCGACCGCAGCGTGAAACAGGACCGGCGCAGCACCGTTTCGTACCGCATCGGCACCAGCCTGGCGGCCGTGTCGGCGGGGCTGCTCACGTGGCTGCTCTGGTACATCCCGCTCGCGCTGCTCTTTCAGTTCTCGCCCGCGGCGGCCATCGGCGGGATGGTGGCGCTGGCCGCGCTCTTCCTGCGCGTATACGCCCTCCCCGGCCGCTGGAGCGCGCGGGCGCGGGCCCGGTCGCGCGTGCGGAGGGTGGGGCGGGCGTGGCCGTGGGTGGTGCTTACGGCGCCGGCGATGACGGGGCTGTCGCTGGGGCTGTGGAGCGCCCTGCTGGCGACGGGGCTGGCGACGGAGGTGGAGTTCGGCGAAGAGGTGACGAAGTTCCTGGAGAAGCCGGGCGGGGAGGTGGCGTTCTACCTCCTGGCGGTGGCGGTGGCGCCGCTGCTGGAGGAG
>DASQBH010001605.1:0-2655 GCA_035635315.1 Longimicrobium sp. | reverse complement strand
GGCGTCCAGCTTCCCGCCTGCGTCTGCTTGGGGACCGGAACCACCTTCATCGACACGTTGCTCACCGCGGCCGGCGCCACCGTCTCGCCGGGGCGGATAAAGCGGTACTCCACCGTCCCCAGCGGCGTCACGTTGACGGCTACTCTGGCGTCGATGGAAAACTCCCGCACCGCGAAGTCCGTCAGCGGGTTGCTGAGCCCCGCCAGCCGCGTCTGCAGGGTATCCAGCGAGTGGCTGACGGCGCTGGCAAAGTCGTCGGGCTCGCGGCCGGCGCGGGCACCCTGCTGGCTGAGCTGGTCCTCGAGCTGGATGGCCTTCTGCGTGAGCTCCACGATCTGCTCGCGGCTGCGCAGGTCCTGCTCCTGCAGCGTCACCAGCTCGCTGCGGAGCGCGGTGTTGGATGTCTGCAGCTCCGACACCTGCTTCTGCAGATTGCTGATGGTGACGAACGGGTCCTCCGCAAGCGTTTGCGTGGACGCGCCCACGGGGGCGGGGGGGGCGTCTCCCATCATGGAAACGTTGAAGGGAACCCGCTGGTGCGGCGCTTCCGGCGTGTCGGCCATCGGTGCGCTCCCGCGCAAAGTTGCGTGATCGGGTGGATGCGGCGCCCGGCAAGGCGGCTACGGCAGCGGGTCGCCGTCCTTGATGGGCAGCGGCCCGCGCGGGCCCATCAGCAGCCGCACGCGCACGCCGGCCGACGCCTCGTACCCGTACAGCCCCACCATGGTGGGGTCGGCCGTGCGGCAGAGCAGGCGCCCGCCGCCCGTCAGCCCCCCCGCCACGGTGGCCGACATCTCCAGTTCCATGGCCACCTCGCTGAAGGTGAACCAGAGCGGCGGCGGCACCAGCGAGCCGTCGGGGAGCGCCTGGTACTCGCGGGTGCGCTGCGCGGTGTAGTCGTCCAGGCGCTGCTGGGCCTGCTGCACGGCGCCCACCGTGCTCTGCAGCAGGGCGTCGAACTCCACGCCGATGGGCGGCGCGCCGGGCGGGGTGTCGGGCATTCGGCTGTCTCTTTCGCGTTCCGGTGAACGGTGGGAGGGGTACGGATTACAGGGGACGGAGGACAGGCCCGTCGCCCGCTGCTTTCGCGACCACGCCCCCTCACCCCGGTCCCCCCGCTGGTCCCGGGGGGAGATCGTTGTCCCCGTCCCCTGGCCCGACGCAGCCGGAACCGGGCAGGAACGGCGATGTGGGCGTGCCGGCCGCGTCGGGCACCCTCCGGCATTCGCGGCGGCTTCGGCCGCGACCCCGCGCGGATCGTGCGCGTCTTGCGCGAGCTTTCGTCCCCAAGAGACTACAACGCCACCGGTACCGTGCTGGCCACGATCCCGATCCGCGCGGTCACGGCAAAGTTGCGCGGCGTGGGGTCCTCGCCCGGGGCGATGGCGCGGCGCACCACGAAGTACAGCGTGCCGTCCGCCGCCGTCTGCCGCACCGTGGCCGCCGCGGTCTCGTCGACCGTGCCGGTGGAAGTGCAGTAGTTCCACTGCAGCCCGCCCGCCTCGACGGTAAAGCTCGCGCCCGCGATGGGCTGGCCGGAGGGGTGCGTGGCCGTGGGCCAGCGGCGGTAGGTGGCCTTGATGATGCTGGCGCGGGCCGCCACGCGGGCGGGGGTGGTATCGGTGGCCGCCACCTCGGTCACCGTGACGCCCTGGGGGACGAGCGACAGGCTGGGGCCGCGGATGACGTGGTTGGGCTTGGGAACGCCGATGTCGGTGCGGGGCAGCATCTCCATCGACATGCGCACCTGGCCGTATTCGTACTCCTGCTGCGTGCTGGTCGACGTCTGCGTGCTGGACGACGTCGTGCTTCCCGAGACGGAGCCGTTCGTCGCGCCCCCCGCCGCCGCGCCGGAGACGGCGCCCAGCCCCCCGGAAAGCGTCTGCCCCCCGAAGGGTGCGCCCAGAAAGAGGTTCGCGTTGCCCACCGACGTGGTTCCGCCGCTGCTGGTGCCGCCCTCCGCACGAAACTCGCTGGCGTAAAAGACGCCCTGCAGGTGCATGCGCTCCATCTGGTAGTTGACGGGGTCCACAAAGTTCACCAGCGGCAGGGGCATGGTGATGTTTCCCGTCTCCCGCACCGTCCCGTCGTCGTTGAACTCCTTGTGCCGCACGGCCACGATGTCCACCATCGTCTCCGCCAGCGCGGCGCTGGTGGCGGCGCAGGTGGCGTTCAGCCGGCGCTGCGTCTCGGCGGCGGCGGTGCCTACCTGGCGCACCAGGTCGCCCAGCGCCATCCCCGCGGCCTGCGTGGTGTCGCCCACGCCGCCATCCACCCCGCTCGCCAGCGCCGTGGTGGCCGCGCCCACCGGCAGGTTCTGGTTGTCCGCCATGTGTCGTCGCTCCTTGCCGGGGGCTAGAGGGTAACGTCCAGCGTCCGCGAAACCTCGCCCAGCGCCACCGTGAGCCGGCCGCGCAGCGGGGCCGCCACCGTGCCGCTGGGGTACTCGCGGTACAGCGTGACGACGGTGTTGCCGCTGGTGTCGGTGCTGCTGGTGTGCGTTCCCGCGAACCCCCAGGTGAACGGATCGCTGGTAACGGCCACGGGCTGGTTCACGTGCAGCGAGCCGTCCTTCTTGCGCACCGTGACCGTCACGTCCACGGCGCGGCGGGTGACCTGCGGGGTGGGGCGCGTCTCCAGCACGGCACCCTGGGC
>DASQBH010001604.1:0-4238 GCA_035635315.1 Longimicrobium sp. | reverse complement strand
GATCCTGGAGCTGGACCGCGGCGAGGGCATTCCCTGGAAGGGCAACTACTCGAGCTGGCTGGAGCAGAAGCAGGAGCGGCTGCGGCGCGAGGAGAAGCAGTCGTCCGCGCGCACCCGCACGCTGGAGCGCGAGCTGGAGTGGGTGCGCATGGCGCCGCGCGCGCGGCAGGCCAAGAGCAAGGCCCGCATCCAGGGCTACGAGCAGCTGCTGAACGCCGACCAGCGCGAAAAGATCACCACGGCCGAGATCATCATCCCCGCCGGGCCGCGGCTGGGCGACGAGGTGGTGGTGGCGGACCACGTGGCCAAGAGCTACGGCGACAAGCTGCTTTTCGATGACCTGAACTTTCGCCTTCCCCGCGGCGGCATCGTGGGGGTGATCGGGCCCAACGGCGCGGGCAAGACCACGCTGTTCCGCATGATCACGGGGCAGGAGACGCCCGACGGCGGCGCGCTCAAGGTGGGCGCCACGGTCAAGCCTGCGTACGTGGACCAGAGCCGCGACTCGCTGGACGGCGAAAAGACGGTGTGGCAGGAGCTCTCCGGCGGCGAGGACACCATCGAGCTGGGCAGGGCCAAGGTCAACAGCCGCGCCTACTGCGGATGGTTCAACTTCAAGGGGAGCGACCAGCAGAAGCTGGTAAAGACGCTCAGCGGCGGCGAGCGCAACCGGGTGCACCTGGCCAAGGTGCTCAAGGAGGGCGGCAACCTGATCCTGCTGGACGAGCCCACCAACGACCTGGACGTCGACACCCTGCGCGCGCTGGAAGAGGCGCTGCTGGATTTTGCCGGCTGCGCGGTGGTGATCAGCCACGACCGCTGGTTCCTGGACCGCATCGCCACGCACATCCTGGCGTTCGAGGGCGAGAGCCAGGTGGTGTGGTACGAAGGCAACTACCGCGACTACGAGGCGGACAAGAAGCGCCGCCTGGGCTCCGCCGCCGACATCCCGCACCGCATCAAGTACAAGCGCCTGGTGCGGGCGTAAGCCGCGTCGCATCGAGCGGGGGACGAAGCGGGGCGGCCAGGATCGGCCGCCCCGCTTCTGTTGATCGCCATCCGACAGATATGTTCCGCCTCTTTTTGCTTGCACGCGCGGTGTGGAACGGGTTACGATGCTGCATCCACGCTTGCCGCACCACTGAACCGATTTCCCCGGAGGCCCCCATGAAGCTCGACCCGGAGTCGATCGTCGTCGATTCGTTCAACATGAGCGAGCCTGACCAGCCGATCGCGGGCGGCGACTCCGTCAAGTGCTCCATCATCCACACCTGCGCCACCTGCTGGACGGACTGTCCCTGCGCCTGATCTCGGCGCGCAGGGTTCACGGAGTGATGAGAATGAAGCGGGGCGGCCGAGCATCTCGGCCGCCCCGCTTCGTTCTCCATCACCAGATCATCCCGTTGAATCCGCATGTTTGCTTGACCGGTCAGGACATCATGAACACAGTGATGTGAGACCGTTCAGACCAGACCGGTAACGTCCCGCCGTGCCCGCACGGACCATGATCAGACGGGTTACACCTTCCTTTGGGTCCGCCTCAATCCCGGAGGCCGAATGAAACGCTTCTCCATCCTTTTCGCCGCGTTTGCCGCCCTCGTGCTGAGCGTTCGGCCGGCGCACGCGTGGGACGACTTCGGCCACCGGGTGGTCGCGCGGCGTAGGCCGTAGTGCGCGGAAGGGGTGGATGCAAACCGAGCATTCACCCCTTGTTCTTCGTTACTGGACTTGATCCGTGCCTGGGTGTACCTATCTTCAGGTATGGGTCTGAACGTCGAGTGGGATTCGGACAAGGCGGAGCACAATGAGCGCAAGCACGGAGTGTCTTTCGAAGAGGCGCTCACCGTGCTCTCGGATCCCCTGTCTGCGGAGCTTCCGGATCCGGATCATTCGGCACATGAGGTTCGGATGCTTCTGATGGGTCGTGCGGCTACTGGGCGGTACCTGATCGTGAGCTTGACGGAACGGGGTGATGCCGTGCGCCTGATCAGCGCCCGGCTCATGACCTCCCGCGAGAGGAGAAGCTATGAGCAAAGCCTTGGACTCTGACGCTGAAATGCGCGACGAATACGATTTTACTCCCGAACAGCTGCGCAACGCGGTTCGCGGGAAGTACGCGGCACGCTTTCGCGAAGGGGTGAACCTCGTTCCCATCGATCCGGACCTCACCGAGGTGTTTCCGGATGCTGAAGCTGTAAATCAGGCGCTTCGGGCGATGGCGAGCGTAATCCGCGCCCGAGAGGCGGCCGACTGAGCCGCGGCGTTCTGCGATCGAAGTCTACGAGAGGCGGTCCACACGGGCCGCCTCTTCGCGTTCTGCGGCTACCTGGTGCTGATGACGAAGGAGTTGCCGTCGGGGTCGGTGAGGATGGCGCTGGTGCCCCAGGGCTCCGTCTTGGGCGGCTGGCGGAACCGCACGCCGCGGGCGGAAAGCTCGTCGTAGGTCTTCTGCACGTCGTCGGCGACGAAGGCCATGTTCATGAATGCGCCCACGATGTTCTCCGGCTGGAACGGCTTCGCGATCACCAGACCCGTCTCGGCGCCGGGGATCTTGAGTTCGATCCAGCGCGCGTCGGGGCCCATCGGCTGGTCGGTGACCACGGTGAATCCCAGCTTCTGCGTGTAGAACGCCAGGGCGGCGTCCTGGTCGCTCACGTACACGCTCACGAACTTGATGGCCTTGATCATCCTGTTCATCTCCCGTCGAGGTGGTGTCGCTCAATCCGGCCACAATGAAAACGGCAGAACCCTGGCGTCACAAGGCGTGAATCGGCTACTATGGCAGTGGATGCCATAGCTGCTCACGACCGGGAGAGACGGCGGTGCGGACGATCGAGGTGGACGCGTACGTGCTCGACACGCTGATGGGCGACCTGGTGGGGCACGATCACCAGCCGTCGGCGTTCCTGGTGTACCTGTTCCTGTGGCGCCGCACCCGCGGCGAGGGCGTGGACGAGGCCGCGCTCAGCCTGCGCACCATCGCGGAGGGCACCGGCCTGTCGCGGCGCGGCGTACAGGACGCCGTGGCGCGGCTGGCGCAGCGGCAGCTGATCGACGTGGCGCGCAAGAGCATCACCGCCGTGCCGCGCTACCGCGTGCACCGGCCGTGGGCGCGGTGGATGGAGGCGGACGCGCGGGAGGGATGATCCGCTTGGCAGCGATGGGTCGTGGGGCTGCTTTCTTCGCGCGCCCGACAGTCCGAGACACAGCAGGCGAGGTCCTTCGGTCGCGCGCAAGCACCTGGGCCACCGATGGCTACGCGTGGCGCTCCCTCAGGAAGTCAAAGCCGCGGGCTTTGAAGTGGAATGGAAAGAGCCGGCCGCGCTGAGGCGGGGCCGGCTTTTCACTTTCGTACCGCGGCGGATCAGCGCGGGGAGACCAGGGGGACGGTCCACTCGCGGAACATCAGGCCGAAGATCAGCAGGACGAGCGCGATCACGGCAAAGATCATCGCGGCGTACATGCAGCCGGTAAAGCCGCATCCGCCGGGTCGCCTGTACATCTCCGGCGGGATCGGCTTCATCCCCGGCGACAGGTCCGTCCAGTCGCCCGCGTCCTCCGCGCCGTCCTTCCGTTCCGGCTCCGCCATCTACGCTCCGCCAATCTCCTGGATCTCCTCGGACTCCACGATCCGCACGCCGCGCGTCCGCTCCCTGGCCGCCCGCACCATCGCCCGGGCGACGGTGCGCGCATCCACCGCGCGGTAGCGGCGCAGCGGGCCCACCAGCATCCATCCCAGCGCCGGCGCCATCCGCTGCGCCAGCGCCTCGCTGGGCCGCCGCTCGGCGCGGTCGCCCAGGATGAGCGAGGGGCGCAGGATGACGACGCCCTCGAACGGCTGCGCGCGCACGCCCGCCTCGGCGTCGCCCTTGACGCGGTTGTAGAAGAAGCGGGATTGGGAGTCGGCGCCGGCGGCGGTGACCAGAAGATAGCGCCGCGCGCCGGCCGCCGCAGCCACGCGAGCAGAATCGACCACGTAGTCGTGGTCCACGCGGCGAAACGCCTCCTGCGAGCCGGCCTTGCGGATGGTGGTGCCCAGGCAGCAGAACACGTCGTCCACCGCAAAGCGGGTGGCGTGCTCGTCCAGCCGCCCCAGGTCGGCCACGTGCTGCTCCAGCCCGGGATGCGGCCGATCGACCGGCCGGCGCCCAAGCACGACGACCCGGCCGTACGCCGGGTCGTTCAGCAGCAGGTCCAGCACGTTTCCGCCCACCAGCCCCGTGGCGCCCAGCAGCAGG
>DASQBH010001603.1:0-3261 GCA_035635315.1 Longimicrobium sp. | reverse complement strand
GGGCTGCTGGATGACGTGGACCACACCGGCAACGCAGCCGGGCACCTGCAGGCCACCGGCTACGGCGGCGGCGCCCGCTACCGCGACGAGCCCGCGGTGACCGGCGGCAACGTGATCACCGCGCCCGGCACCGCGCCGCTGGAGTTTGCCCGCGAGATCTTTCGCAAGCTGGAGCTGTACGAGCCACGGATGCTGGACGCCTGGTACGCGCTCTACAAGACCGGCGACCCGTCCCACTTCTACGCCCTGGAAGCGGACGCCGAGCAGCCCGCCTGACCTCCGCCGGTGGAATGACGGACGACGAGGCACCCCGAGAATCTCCGGGGTGCCTCGTCCTTTTGTCCGCGCAGGCGGACAGTGTGACGTTGTTGCCGCGACTTCAGTGGCTCCGACCGAGGTCAGCCCTACGGCAGCGTTGCGCTCCCCGTCCGCGGATCGAACACGCCGCCGGGCGGAAGCAGGTGCATCCGCACCTCCGCCGTCCCCAGCACCGACGAAGCCGCGGGCGTGATGTGGGCCCGGCGCGCGTCGTAGATCACCACGGAGCTGCTTCCGCGCACCGTCCACCGCCCGTCCGGCCCCACCTCGATCGCCGTCGACTCGTCGATCCCCACGCCGATCAGCGACGGCCGCTCCAGCGTTACCGCCAGCAGCCGGTTGTGCCGCTCGCGCCGGATGAAGTGCTGGTCGATGATGGTGCCGGGCAGAAAGCCCAGGCCCGGTGCCACCTGGATCGTCCGCCGCGCCACGCCGGGAAACTCGTCGCCGTAGTAGCCGGCCGTGTCTTCCCCGGCGCGGAACTGGTTGCCGGTGAGCATGGAATCCGGCATCACCGCGGCGCCGGCGCTGGTGCCGCCCACCACCGCGCCCGCCCGCCACCGCGCGCGGATCGCCTCCAGCACCGGCGAGCCCCGCAGCACCGGCGTCACTCGCGACTGGTCGCCGCCGGTGAACCAGATCCCCGTCGCGCCCTCCAGCAGCCGTGCCGCGGAGTCCGTCATCGCCTGCTCGCGCGTAAGCTGCAGCACGAACACGTCCGCGCCCAGCCCGCGCAGCTCCTCCGCCTTCTCCCGCCCCGACGTCTCCGGCTCGCCGCTCGCCATCGGCAGCACCGCGATGCGCGCCCGCCCCGCCCCACCCGCCAGCTCTACGAACCGCGCCACCAGCGCCGGCGGCTGCTGTCCCCCGCCCACGATCAGCAGGTGCCCCCGCACGCCTTCCGGCGCAGGCCCGGCCGCGGTTCCACCCGCCCGTGCACACGCGGCCGCGCTGGCGACGAGCATCGCGGCCGCCACCCTCATCCTCATCCGTTTCATCACGTTCAGGTTTACCATTTATCGAGTGCGATCCGGTCGGGAGCGTGTTGGAATGCTACGCGAACTTACGGCGAATGCCCCTGATCGTGCCACCATGGATGCGGTAAAAGGATGCCGCACAACCCCCACCCGCCACCGCTCACACCAGTTTGCCGGATCAGCACTTCAGCCATTGCGCGATCCGGAATCTCAACTCATCGTTGATGCGTTTACTTCGTCTACCTTGTACGGAGTGGGGAGGATGCTGGGTGCGCGAAACTACGTTGCGTTGACGGTGGATCAGATCGAGCGGTGCCTTGCGGCCTGGAAAGAACTTTGCGGCGAGGTCCCTCGACCGCTGGACCTCTCCGAGGCAGCGTATCACGGATCACGTACACGCTACGATGCAGACCGCCACATCGTTATCCTGGGAGCGAACGCCTATCCCGGCATCGGACAGAGCGCGAACGCGAGGTTGTCCGTTTTTGCCTGCCTGGCGCACGAGATGGCGCACATGCTGAGGGCGGAGATCCCGTTCCGACGGCCCTTTACGCCGCCGGACGCGTATCTCGACGAAGGGGAAACCAGCATTCACGCTTCGTTCCTCGATCGGGTCTCTGCGCGTGACCGCGAAGACCTTGTCGAGGACGCACGTGATCGGCTCTTTGACTGGCTGGCTTATCCGAGGGAGGGGCGCAATGCGAATTGAGGTCACGGGCCGGATCTTCAGCGGGCGTTGCGAGATCCAGACGGAATGGTGCCACGCACGCGCATGTGGCGCGCTTGGAGCCGTGATTACGCCCGACGGCAGGGAAATCCACGTGTGCGGTTCCTGCCTTTCAGAGATGTCAAGGATCGGCGCCTGGTACCTTCCGGGTACGAGGCCCATGCCTTCGATCATCCGGCGGGTGCGCGACCAGGGCGCGACCTACACACCCGACCCGGACGCGATCAAGGTTGAACCCGGGTGGGCAGTGAACAGGGGCCGTTGTGAGGTCCAGACGCAAGCATGTGAAGCGAGGGAGTGCGGAATGGTCACCGTCGTCACCGCACCCGATTGCACGGACGTTTGGCTCTGCGGCGCGTGTCTGGAGACGATGGCGGTCAGCGGTGCCTGGGATCTCGGCCGGAACGGGGGCGCGGCCGTGGCCGAGGTCAAGCGGCTCGCCCAGTTCGAGACCACCGCGCCCGCTGCGTAGCCACCGTGAGACCGAAGCGCCCCCGTGGCATCGGTCCGCGGGGGCGCTTTGTCGTCCGCCGCCGAAGGTCAGCGGCCGGCGCTGTTCAGGTAGTCCAGCACCAGGCCCGTCATCACCCGCATGCCGATGGGGATGGCGTTGTCGTCGGCCATGAAGGTGGGGGTGTGGTGGTCGCCGGAGGTGGTGCCGGGCGCCACCGTGCCCAGCCGGTAGAAGAAGCCGGGCACCGTGTTGGCGAAGAACCCGAAGTCCTCCGCGCCCGTGGTGGGGGGCACGGTCACCACGTTGTCGGCGCCCATGATGCGCTCCATGGTGGGCCGCAGCCGCGCGGCCAGCTCGGGGTTGTTCACCGTTACGGGCGTCTGCTTTTCGTACGTGAGCTCGTAGGTGCCGCCGCCGGCGCGGGTCACGCCGTCCAGGATCTCGCGCATCCGCCGCTCCACCTCGCCCTGCACGCGGGGGTCGAAGGTGCGCACGGTGCCGTGCATCTCCACCTGCTCGGGGATGATGTTGTTGCGCTCGCCGCCGCGGATGAGCCCCACCGTGAGCACGCTGGGCTCGAACGGCGACAGGTTGCGCGAGCGGATGGTCTGCAGCGACAGCACGGCCTGCGCCGCCATCACCACGGGGTCGATGGCCAGGTGCGGCGCGGCGCCGTGGGCCTGCTTGCCCTTGATGCGGATGATGAAGCGGTCCGCCGCCGCCATGGCCGGGCCCGGCGTGTACCCCACCTGGCCGACGGGCATGTGGGCAAAGGTGTGCAGCCC
>DASQBH010001602.1:0-2260 GCA_035635315.1 Longimicrobium sp. | reverse complement strand
CCACTCGTCCAGCAGCCCCTGCTCCATGCTCACCGCCACGTGGTCCACCTCCACGAACCCCGTGGGGACCGTGCGGGGCGCGTCCAGGATGGGCTCGAAGCCGGGGAACAGGGCGTCGGCGAAGCCGTGGCGCTCCACCAGCGAGTGCACGGTGTCGCCCGGGGCGCCGATGGTGGCGCGCACCAGGCGGCCGCGCTCGTCCTCGTGCACGTGCGGCTCGGCAACGGGGCGCGCGCCCCGCTTGACCGCCGTGTGGAACGCGCTCTCCACGTCGTCCACGCGGAACGCCACGTCCTTTACCCCGTCGCCGTGCAGCGCGGCGTGGCGGGCGATCGGCGAGTCGGGGTCCAGCCCGCTGGTGAGCACCAGGCGGATGTCGCCCTGCTCCATGGCGATCGACAGCCGGTCGCGCATCCCCGTCTCCAGCCCCGCGCGGGCCACCGGCCTGAAGCCGAAGACGGCACGGTAGAAGTGCGCCGCCTGGTAGGCGTTGCCCACGTACAGCTCCACGTGGTCGATCCCGTCCAGCCGGATCGCGCTCTGTATGGCGGGCACCGGGACGACTTCACGCTCGATCGTAGCCATTGCGGTTGCTCCTGGAGGTGAATGCGGGGCGTCCTCGCGCACGGGGCGCCCGGCGATGCGTACGTGGGGATCACGCGCCCGCGGTGCGCGGTGCGTGCGGAACGGCGTCAGGACGCCGAGGGGTGGTCCGGCGCCGATGCCGAGAACACAACAGGGCGGATATGGTGAGTGATGCAGCCGTTGAGAATCGGCCGGGAGTCATGCTACGTCGGCCGGCAGCAGCTTTCATGTCCCGACTTTTTACGCCCGCAGGAATATCGCATTGCATTACCGGACGTCAAGAGGCGCTATTCCGTCCACATGCACGCCTCGAGGTCTCCATAAGAGACGAAACACGAGTGTTTGCGGGAGCGGACCGCGACGGGCGCACCGGGTGAGCGGGATCAGGGGAGAAGCCGGCGGAGAATGGGGCCATTCGTTGGAGGTGGGCTCCACGCCAGTCGCCTCGCGTGAGGTCCGAATCGGTGCGCAGAATCAAAGATTTAACTTGCAGTCGGCAGGTGTGGGGGAGTAATACATTATGCGCGGCATATTGCGCACGTTTAGGGACATCGCAATAACATTTCTTTTCGGGCTGGCGTCACATCGAAAGTTTCTCCCCGACGTCGGCGACACGCAGCATTTGTGTTTTCAGATAGGCCCATAAAGAACTGAATATGCTTCCCTGTGTGCGCCGGGCTGCGCACCCGGGAACGATCCACGTGACGGCACCGGGCACGCGCTTGCGGCGGGTGCGGCACCTGTGTTCTCCCCCGGCGGCGCCGACACTGGCGTTCCCTTCGAGGAGCGGCAAAAAAGAACGGCGGGAGGTACAGAGATACAGAGGTGGAAAAGAGAGGAACAGAGGACAACCGGAGAATCGCTCCCCCGGTTTTCCTCTGTTCCTCTGGCTTTTGTCTGTTCCTCTGTACCCCTTTCGCCTTTGCGGAGTGCGAAGATCGCAAAGATCTCACGCGGCGCGGAAGCACTACGGATCGGTCCCGCATCTCTCCTCTTGACAGCGAGAGGAGCGCGAATCATCTTCCTCTCGACAGCTACAGTCGATGTCTACAGGAGCATCTCCGGAGCCTTCGCCGTGACCCTGCGCAACCAGACGGACGCCCTTCGCGGCTCGCTGGACCTTCTGGTCCTCAAGACGCTCTCCCTCGCGCCGCTGCACGGGTGGGGGATCAGCCAGCGCGTGCAGCAGATCTCCGACGGGGTGCTGGAGGTGAACCAGGGCTCGCTCTATCCCGCGCTGCAGCGGCTGGAGAAGGAGGGGCTCATCACCAGCGACTGGGGGATCACCGAGAACAACCGCCGCGCCCGCTACTACGAGCTCACCGCCGCCGGCCGCCGCGCCCTGGGCGACGAGGTGGAGAGCTGGCGCCGCTTTGCCGCCGCCGTGGAGATCATCCTCCACACTCCCTGACCTTTCCCCGATCTACCCCCCACCGCAAGAACCGCCGATGAGCTGGATGCACGGGATGCGGGCGCGGCTGCGCACGCTGTTTCGCCGCGACGCCGAGGAGCGCATGGACGAGGAGATGCGCTTTCACGTGGAGATGGAGACGGAAAAGAACCTGCGCGCGGGGATGAGCGCGGCCGAGGCCCGGCGCCGCGCGCTGGTGGCCTTCGGCGGGATGGAAAAGCACCGGGAGCGGATGCGGGACGGGTGGACCTTCTCCTGGGCCAC
>DASQBH010001601.1:0-4367 GCA_035635315.1 Longimicrobium sp. | reverse complement strand
GGAGGAACGGTCGGCTGCGTGTCGCGTCCGCGGAGGGAAGGATTGAACGCAAGCACTCCGGACAACAGCAGCAGCAGTGCCGCCGCGGCCCAACGGAGTTCGCGGCGGCCCAGTGGACGGCGCTCCTTCGCCTCCACCTCTCTCGGCCCCGCTGGGGGCGTGTTCTCCGGTGGCCGGTTCGCGCTGCCCACACCCACCGGCCGCACGGCTGCCCTGGCCGGCGTCTGCCGGCAGCGTTCGAGCGTGGCCTGGTCCATCGCCCAGCAGGGAACCACGACTGGCGCGCCCGCTTCATCGCGGTCGATCACCATCCCGGTGACGAACCCGGTCCGCAGGCCCCTGCGGCCACCCCGCACCAGGTACATCGCTCCGCCCCCCTCGCTGTCGGGGATCGAGCCCAGCAGGCGGCTCCCCGGCCACTGCTGTTCCAGGACCTCCCGCACGGTGTCGGCGGAGCCGGGCACGTTCCGCAGATCATGCGCGCACCCGGCACAGAACCGCGGCCACCCCGGTGCCACGGCCGCGCACCGGGGGCAGCGGGTGACCCCGACTCCGTTGTCGGCGCGCAGCGAGCGCACCACGTCCAGCTCCCGCTTTCCGCCCTCTGCCGGGTGCAGAACGAGCAGGGCCAGCGCACCGCCCGCGAGGGCGGTGCCCAGGTAGACATCCCATCCCGAGGCGCCGTGAAGCTTCAGCAGCGGGAGATGGAACTCGCCCTTGACGTCCTGTTCCAGGGCGCGACGAGAGTCGTGCTTCACTGCGGCGGTGGAGGGAGAAGAGAGAGGATAGCCGCGATCCCGGAAGCGCGGTCCGGCGGATGCGCGGCGTCGGCGTCCCGCCGCTCCCGATGGGCCAGCCGGGGCGGAAAGGCGTAGACGGCGCCTATTGCAGCAGGCGAACCTCCTGCAGGGACCACTCCGTCCCCGTCCACTGCAGGAGGGCGCGCAGCGGGAGCGACTCCCCCGCCGGAGCGCCCGCGGCGTTCGTGTACGAGAGGGTGAGGGTGAAGATCACCTCGGCGCGGTTTCCCTGCAGCGTAGGCCCGCTCACCACCTCGTAGTCCGCCTGCAGCCCCGCCCCGGGCCCCAGCGGCGCGAAGAAGCGGTTCCAGCGCTCGACCTCCGCCGCCGTGATCCCGGGATAGACGCGTGCGATGCGGCGCGTCTGTCCCGAACCCACCGCGGACGCGTAGCTCCGGATGGCGGCCTCCACTCCCTGCGGCGTGGGTGCAGGTGGCGCGACGGGAGGCGGTCTGTCCACCGTGACCGAAGGAGGCGTCACCCGCTCGCCGCCCGTTCGCCGTGGCGGCGTCCCTGCGCCCTCGCCGGCCGGCGTCGCGACTTTCCCGCCGGTGGGAGCCACGGGAAGGGATCCGCCGCCTGACCGGGCGTCCGGCGTCCCACCCGCCGGCGCCCCGGCCGTGTCCCGCGCCCCCGACAACGTGGCTGCCGTGTCGGCCTTCGGCACGGGATCCGTCCCCGGGGCGGCGACCGGCAGGCCGCGCGCGATGAGCAGGGCGGCGATGAGCAGCGCGGCCAGGACCGCGACGGCGGCTCCCGGATTCCTCCACCTGCGCCTCCCTGGTTCCGTGGGGGTGGCGACCCAAACGGGAACGAGGTCCACCGATCCGTCCGGCGCCGGCTTCTCCACCATCCCTACCACGCGGCCCGTCGCCACCTCGCGCGCAAAGTGGAGGGGGCCTCCCCCCTCGGCGCGCTGCAGCGGGCCCAGGTGCTCGTACCCGTGCGGCAGCACCAGGTCCGCCTGCGGATCTTCCGATATGGGAGCCAGGTCCGCCCTGCAGACGCCGCAGAAGCGTGGCCACCCCGCCTGTCGGGCGCCGCACCGCGGACAGGTCGTGCGCCCCACCGGCAGGGCAGGATCCAGGTAGGCGATCACCTCCGGGGGGTGCGTCCGGCCGCGCGGGCCGTCCTTCCGCAGCAGAATGGCTGGCTCGGGCTCACCGGGCCGACATTCCAGGAACGCGACCCACCCTTCGTCGCCGCCGAGTTCCAGGACCCTCGGGGACGGGTTCTGGGCGCTTCTTTCGTCCATTCGAAAGGGGGTGGATTTCACGGAGGGCGATCCTGCTGTGATGCGGGGGACTCCGGGGCCGGGGCGGGGAAGCAGGACCGGGGAGCAAGTATATGCCCGGTCCCGTGTTCGCGGTAGGGTTTCGGCGCGTATCTGCGGCAAACGTGTGTAGCAGATACCGCCGATTTCGCTTGACGCCACCCGTGCGCGCGTTTATCCTGCAACCTCGGCCCCTTCCCGGAGGCTCCGTTGATTGGCTGGTTGCGGCCGTCCGGCTGGGTGCCGGGGCCGTTTGATGTCCCCTTTGCAGATGGGTTGTCGGATGTTCAGGACCGCTCTCTCCCGGGGGCTCGTCCGCCCCCGCTCCGCACTTCCGCGCCTTTTCCTGATGATGGCCGCCGCGGGCGCCTCCCCGCCGGGGGCGGCGCCCGCGTACGCCCAGACCGGAAGCGCGCAGATCACCATCCTGGAGTATGACGGCGGCGCCTGCCGCCAGGCTGCTGCCCGTGACGGCCGGGACCGCCCCACGGGGTGGTACTGCCTGCGCGGCGTGGCGCGCCATCCCGCCGGCATCGCCGCGGTGACGGTGGGGGGGAGCGCGGCCGTGCTGCGCCCCGATTCCACGGGCGGGGTGCAGTTCACCGGCGTCACCGACATGAGCGAGAGCGGCGGCGACGTCGCCGTGGTGGTGCGCGCGGTGAACGGCGAGCTTTCCGAAGGGCTGTACCGGCTTACGCCCACGCCGCCCAACCCGGCCTATCCCGACCTGCAGCCGTTCGCCATCACCAACCTGCGCCCGCGGCTGCTGGGTGCGGGCAACGATGCGCCCGCGGGCGCCGCCGGCCCGGAGTCCGTTGCCGCCGCCCCGCTGGCGGTGACGGAGGATCCCACCCGCCAGCACATCCGCATCCTGGAGCCGCGCGAGTGGTCGGAGGTGGACACCCGGGGGATCACCGTTCCCGGGCGGCGGTCGGTGCGCGTGATCGGCTACGCCACGCACCCCGGCGGCGTGTCGGGGGTGGAGATCGACGGGCGCCCGGCGGCCATCCGCGCGGAGGGCGGGGGATCGTTCCGCTTCGTGGGGTTCGTTCCCGTCGACTCCGTGGCGCGCGAGGTGGTGGTGATGGTGCGGGGCCATTCCGGCAACCCCGTTATTGCCCGCTACCCGCTGAACCCCATCCCCGCGGCGCAGAGCTTTGCCAGCCGCGACCAGGCGTGGACGCCGGCGTCGGGGTTCCGCGGGCGGCGCTGGGCGCTCGTGGTGGGGATCAGCGCGTACGCCGACACCGCCCTGCGCCCGCTGCAGTACGCGGACGACGACGCGCGGGCCATCTACGACTTCCTGCGCTCCCCGCGGGCCGGGGGCGGCGGCTACGCCGAAGAGAACGTCAAGCTGCTGCTGAACGACGAGGCCACGTACGCCGGAGTGCGCAACGCGCTCTTCTCGTTCCTGCGCCAGGCCACCGACGAGGACCACGTCTTCATCTACTTTGCCGGACACGGGGCGCCGGACCCCACCCGCCCGGGCGACCTGTACCTGCTCACCCACGACACCCGCTCCGGGCAGATCCCCGCCACGGCGTTCCCCATGCGCGACGTGGACCGCGCGGTCGCCGAGCTGTACGCGCGGCACGTGGTGGTGGTCACCGACGCGTGCCACAGCGGCGGCATTACCGAAGAGGGCGCCCGCACCGTCCAGAACGCCATCAACGATGTCTTTCTGGCGCAGCTCAGCTCCAGCACCGGCGGCCTGGCGGTGTTCACGGCCAGCGGGGCCGACCAGGTGTCGCTCGAGGACGCGCAGTGGGGCGGGGGGCACGGCGTGTTCACCCACTACCTGCTGCAGGCGCTGGAGGGCAAGGCGGACGAGGACGGGGACCAGATCGTCACCCTGGTGGAGATGATGTACTGGACCATCGACCAGGTGCGGCGCGAGACGCAGAACTCGCAGATCCCCACCATCGGGTCGCGGACGTACGACCGCTACCTTCCCATGAGCCTGGTGCTGAACGCGGAGGAGCTCGCGTCCCTGGCGCCCCCGGCTTCGCGGGCGGAGGCGCGCCCGGTGCCGGGCGCCCCGGCCGCGCTGCGCCCGTCGCTGGCCGACTCGCTGGCGCGCGCGCGCGAGGCGGTGGCCCTGTTCCCCGGCAGCGCCCAGTACCGCAGCCGGCTGGGCAGCGTGCTGCTGCGTGCGGAACTGCGGGACGAGGCGCTGCAGGCGCTGTCCGAGGCGGTGCGGCTGGAGCCCGACCGGGCCGTGTTCCACGCCGAGCTGGCCCAGGCGCTCGCCGAGACCGGCCAGGCCCAGGCCGCCGTCCCGCACCTGCAGGAGG
>DASQBH010001600.1:0-3237 GCA_035635315.1 Longimicrobium sp. | reverse complement strand
CAGCCGGAGCTGGCCGGCGCCGCGCCGGAGTACCGCGACTTCCGCTTCGGCGACGTGCGCCACTCGCAGGCCGACATCTCCAAGGCCCGCCAGCGGCTGGGGTACGCGCCCACCCACACGCTGGAGCGCGGGCTGGAGGAGGCGCTTCCCTGGTACGTGCAGAACCTGCACGCGGCGGCGGCGCGCTGAGCACCGCGCCGCGCGCCGCGCAAACGGAGACGGAAGCGGCGGACGCGCACCCGCTGGCCGCCGAGCTGCGCGCCGCGTGCGATGCCGCGCGCCGGGCGGGGGCCGCCGCCATGCGCTTCTACGGCACCGCCGTGGCCGTGGCCAAGGAGGGCGGCTCGCCGGTGACGGAGGCCGACCACGCCGCCAACCGCGTCATCCTCCACGCCCTGCGCGCCGCCTTTCCGGGCGACGCGGTCCTCTCGGAGGAGTCGGCGGACTCGCCGGAGCGGCTGGGGGCGGAGCGGGTGTGGATCGTGGACCCGCTGGACGGCACCCGCGAGTTCCTGGCCGGCAACGGCGAGTTCGCCGTGATGATCGGGCTGGCGGTCGAAGGACGCGCGGTTCTCGGCGTCGTCTACCAGCCCGCCGCCGACCTCCTCCTCTACGCCGCGGAGGGGGCGGGGACGTGGATGCGGACGGGGGACGACGCGCCCGTGCGGCTGCGCTGCCGCCCGGCGGATCCGGCCGCGCTGCGGCTGGTGGGGTCGCGCTCGCACCCCGATCCCCTGCTGGCGCGCGTCACGGAGGCGCTGGGGATCACCGACGTGCGCCCCTCCGGCTCCGTGGGGGTGAAGTGCGGGCTGATCGTTCGGGGGGAGCGCGACCTGTACGTGCACCCGGGCGCCCACCTGAGCGAGTGGGACACCTGCGCCCCCGAGGTGCTGGTGCGCGAGGCGGGGGGCACGGTGTGCGGCTGCGGCGGCGAGCCCCTGCGCTACAACCGGCCCCGCCCCGTGCAGCCGCACGGCATCGTGGCGTGCGGACCCGGCGCGGTGGACGAGGTGCTGGCCTGCGTGGTTCCCCTCTACCGCGCGGCGTCGGCCGGCGAGCCGTGAGCGAGACGCGCCCCGGCGGGGTGGGGGGAACGCTGGAGGGGGAGGCGTTCCGCTGGCCGGCGGAGCGACCGGAGGACCTGGCGCCGCCCCCCGCGCCCCGGGCGCGGCGCCCCCGCCCCAGCGGGGTGCAGTACGCCCTTTCCGCCCTGGGGATGCTGCTGGCGGCCGGGGTGTACCTGATGCCCGCGCCGCAGGGGCTGTCGCCCGCCGCGCAGGCCGCGTCGGCGGTGTTCGTGGCCTGCACCACCCTGTGGGTCACCGACCTCATCCCCATCGGCGTCACGGGGCTGCTGGCGGTGGCGGGGCTGGTGCTGCTGGGCGCCATGCAGCCCGCCGAGGCGTACGCGGCGTTCGGCAACTCGGCGGTGTTCTTCATCATCGGGGTGTTCATCCTGGCCGCCGCGACCATCCACTCGGGGATGAGCAAGCGGCTGGCGCTTTTTTTCCTCCGCCGCTTTCAGCGCAGCGCGTTCTCGCTGGCGGCGGGGCTCATGCTGACGGCCGCGTTTCTCACGGTGTGGATGCCGGCGCAGGCCACCGCCGCCATGCTCTTTCCCATCGCCCTGGAGCTGTCCGGGGCCATGGGGCTGCGGGCGGGAAGGAGCGCGTACGGCAAGCTGCTCTTCCTGTCGCTGGCCTGGGGCGCCATGGTGGGCTCCAACGCCTCGTTCCTGGGGAGCACCCGCGCGCCGCTGGCGCTGGGGATCCTGCAGCGCACCTTCGGCCAGCAGATCACCTTCGGCCAGTGGGCGCTGGCCGCCTTTCCGGTGGTGGTGCTGGGCGCCGCCCTGGGGCTGGCCCTGCTGCGCGCCTGGTTTCCGCCGGAGCCGGTGGACCTGGCCGCGGCGCGGCGGGCCATCGCCCGCTCCGTGCACGAGTTGGGGCCCATGCGGAGGCCGCAGGCCCTGGTGGCGGTGGTGGTGGGCGCCACCGTGGCGGCCTGGGTCACGCTGGGGGGCCGGGTGGACCTGGCCGCCATCGCGCTGGCCGCCGCGGGGGTGCTCTTTCTGGTGCGGGCGCTGGAGTGGCAGGACCTGGACGGCTACGTGCACTGGGGGATCGTGCTCATGTACGGCGGCGCCATCGCCCTGGGCGAGGCGCTGGAGGCGACGGGGGCGGCGCGGTGGCTGGTGGGGGGGCTGATGGGGGACGTTTCGGTGTCGCCCTGGGTGGCCGTGGCCGGGCTGGCGCTGCTGGCCGTGGTGCTGACGGAGTTCATGAGCAACGCGGCCGCCGTGGCGGTGGTGCTGCCGCTGGGGTTCAGCATGGCGCCCCAGCTGGGGCTGAGCCCGGCCGCCATCGTGCTCACCTGCTCCATGGCCGCGGGGCTGGATTTCGCCTTTCCCTTCAGCTCGGCGCCCAACACCATCGCGTACTCCAGCGGGTACCTGCACATGCGCGACATGCTGGCCGCGGGGTCGGTGATGACGGCGCTGCAGATCGCGCTCCTGCTGCTGGTGGCGTGGTTGTGGTGGCCGCTGATCGGGGTGCTGTGAGCGCCGCCCTGGCCCCGCACGACGCGGGCTTCACCGTGTGGTTCACCGGGCTCAAGGGCTCGGGCAAGGGCGCCGTGGCGCGGCTGGTGGCGGCGGAGCTGGCCCGGCGCGGCCTGCGCACGGAGCTGCTGGCGGGGGGTGAGTTTCGCCACAACATCTCGCGGGGGCTGGGCTTTTCCCGCGAGGACCGGGTGGCCAACATCCGCCGCATCGGCTACGTGGCCCAGCTGCTCACCCGCAACGGGGTGGCGGTGGTCACCACCTCCATCTCGCCGTACCGCGAGGCGCGCGACGAGTGCCGGCGGATGATCGGGCGCTTCGTGGAGGTGTTCTGCGACGCCCCGCTGGAGGCGTGCGAGGCGCGCGACGCGGAGGGGCTGTACCGGCGCGCGCGGGCCGGGCTGATCGACGACTTCACGGGGATCAGCGACCCGTACGAGCCGCCGCTGGCCCCCGAGGTCACGCTGCGCACGGTGGCGGCGGCTGGAGGAGCTGGGGTACCTGGCCCCCGCCCGCCGCGCCGGCGACCCGGACGAGGCGCTGGTGCGCGCACAGCTCAAGGCGCTGCAGGACCGTTAGCGCGCGCGCCCCGCGGGGCGCGCGCACCCTCCCCGCGCCCCCGCGGCGCCGGGGGAACGAACCCGTTTTGGCACCGGACCTTTGACTACCCAGGCAGG
>DASQBH010001599.1:0-3453 GCA_035635315.1 Longimicrobium sp. | reverse complement strand
GGACCGCTCCGAGATCCGGCGCCGCTCGGCCAGCTCCTCCGCCGGCGCGGGCATCAGCAGGTCTACCGCCTCCTGCCCGCCGGCGGCCACTTCCAGCGCCGCCCCCTTTGCCCGGATCACCAGCCGCCCGCCCCCCGGCAGGCGGTAGACGCCCGCGAACCGCTCCACGCAACCATCGCACGTCGGCCCCCACGCCGGCGGCGGGTCGAACGCGTCCCGCTCGAACACCCGCAGCGGCTCGCCGAACACGATCCGCGGGATGACCTGGTCGGCGGCGTACCGCGTGCCCAGGATGCCGAAGCGCCGGTTGGCCAGGTTCGCCATCACCACCCCGTCGTCCGGATAGATCGCCAGCTCCGCCCCGAAGCCCACGTAGTCTCCGCCGTGATGGATGCGCCGCGTTCCGTGCGCGGTCGTGTCGACCACCCACCCGAGCCCGTAGCCTCCTTCCCCCGGCGTCCACATCCGCCGCACCCGCTCCGCGTCCAGCACCCGCCCGGACTGCAGCGCGTCGGCCCAGCGGTACAGGTCGTCCACGGTCGACACCATCTCGCCGCCCCCCAGGTCGAACCACGTGGTCCCCGAGCGCAGCCGCAGGTCGCCCGTCTGGCCGTCCTCGTCGTAGCTGCGGGCCAGCGCACCGTCATCCACCGCCTGAACGTCTGCCCCCCAGAAGCCGGTGTGCCGCATCCCCGCGGGCTCCAGCAGCGCGCTGTGGACGAACTGGCGGAACGGCTCCCCCGCCGCGCGCTCCACCACCGCCGCCAGCAGGATGTAGCCCGGGTTGGAGTACTGGAACCGCGTGCCGGGCGGCGCGGCCACCGGCGCGGCGAAGATGCGGCGCAGCGCCTCGTCGCGCGAAACCTCCTCGTACTCCTCCGCCGTCGGGTTCTCGAACGGAAAGTCCGCGTCCAGCCCGGAGGTGTGCGAAAGAAGCTGGCGGAGGGTGATGGCCCGCTTGTCCGCCGGCACGCCGTCCAGAAAGCGGGGAAGGGAGTCGTTCAGGGACAGCCGGCCGCGGCTTTCCAGCAGCAGGACGGCGGCGGCGGTGAACGTCTTGGCCAGCGAGCCGATGTCGAAGACCGTCTGCGGCGTCACGGGCGCGCCGGTGCTGTCGTTCGCCACCCCATAGCCCCCGCGCAGCACGATCCGTCCGTCGAGGGCCAGGAGCGTCGCCCCGGAGTAGCCGTAGCCGCTCAGCCGCGTCAGATGGTCGTCCACCGCCACGGCGATCCGCGCGGCGGCCGTGTCGGGCGCGGGTTCGGCCGGGCTCCGCTGCACGCCGCCAGCATCAGGGCGAGAATGGCGGCGCCCAGCGTCCCGGGACGGATCATGGATGGGACGGGGAAGGGAGGGGATGGGGCGAGCGGCCCGGACGCGCTCCGGCGGATCTCCCATGGTAGCCGCATCGGGCGAATTCGCAATCGATTTGGGATGGAGCGTTACCCGGCAGGTTCGAGTCGTGGAGCACGCGGCGGCGTCCCCCAGGCGAAGCACTCCGGGGTGAGCGGCGCGTCTTCGCTGGCGCCCACCGTCGGCCCCCCTCCATCAACGCCCGGAGCCCACGGTGGCCGATATGGAGCCCTGACCTTTCACTCCCCGACTGCGCGTGGTCGCTGCCGCAGAGAGTTGCAAGCACCACTGATATGGCTCTCCGCGCCTGGTTGGCTCCAGGCTCTCCGCCGCCGGAAACATTTTCATTGGCAAACGGTGCGTTCCGCACTATGTATTTAAAGGCCGCTGATGTGATTCATCGTCACTGCCTGGTTCGGTGACGGTGAGCCCGCCGCAGCGGTTCTTTCCCCGGTCCTTCTCTCCTCACTTTTCCCCCGACCAAAGGGAAATCACCATGAGCAAGCTCAAGAAGGTCCTCCTCGTCGGCGTCTTCATGGTCATCAACGGCCTGGTCATGGCGTCGAACGTCAGCGCCGGATGGGAGCGCGAGGTCAAGATCACCGACGGGGATGGGAATACGATCGGCTACATCTGCGAAGGCTGCTGGCTGTGGGGCTGCGACTGCAACGACACGCCAGCCGAACAGTGAGTCGTGGGTCGATTGTGGCTATGCCAGGATAGCCGCAATCGACCTTGACTCCCCATCGAACGCCCCCGTTTCTCTCGCGAAGGTTACCGCACATGAGTTCTCCCCGGCTGTCCATGCGTAGCCTTTTTCTGCTCCTCGCAGCCATCGCGGTCACCGCGCTGAACTTTGGATATCAGAGCTACCGGAATTCCGCGGGGTCGCGGTCCATGGAGTTCTCCACGTTTCAGGTGGGGACCCCGCTCCCCCGCTTCGATCTCCGCCCGCTGTCGTTCGGCGGACAGAAAGCCGGGGACGACTCCGTCCCGCGCCTGGGATGCAGGATCCTCGTCCTGTTCTCTACCGCCTGCCTTCACTGCTACACCGCGGCGGCTCGCGACGCGGCGCAACCCAGGTCCCCTGCCCGCCTGTCGGTACTCTGGGTGACCCACGACGACAATCAGGCCGCCCGCGACTTCGAGAACGAAGTGGGTACGGGCAGCCGAGTGCTGTACGGACCGTCGGCTTTCAAGGCGCTCAAGGTCAACGGCGTTCCGACGGCGTTCCTGGTGAACGACAGGGGCGTGGTGTCGCACAAGTGGCCGTTCTTCGGCAACGAGAACCACGCAGAGCTGCGCGAGAAGTGCTGAGGGTGCATATGTCAAAGCGAGTGGGCTGGCTGGCCGTGACCGTGTTCTCCCTGGCGCTCGTCAGCGCCGGGTGCCGGAAGAACGAGGACCTCACCCGCGCGATCGACGGGGGAGTGGGCCGCTCGATCTCGTCCCAGCCGGCCCCGGCAGCCTTTCAGTGGAAGAGCCTGGGCGCGCTCCAGCCCGACAACGACACCCTCCTTCGTCAACCGGTCTCGGCGTGCTGGCTGGGCGAACACCTGGCCGTCGCCGACGAGCACCGGCAACGGGTGGTGGTGTTCGACGCGGCCGGTGTGCCGGTTCGAACGATCGGAAAGCGCGGGGTCAAGGAAGGCGAGTTCCTGGAGATCTCCACGATCCGGTGCTCGGAGGGACGTGCCGCGCTGCTGGTCGCGGACGGCGGCTCCAGGCGGGTGTCGTTCTTCGATGCGGCGGGGAGGCTGCTGTACAGCGTTCCTGCTCCGGTGACGCCCCAGGACCCCGTGCAGCTCGGGGACTTCATTCTGACCTCGAGCGGCGACTGGTTCGATTCCTGGCTCGGAATACGGGCGAACGACGGTCCCTACCTGTCGGCGGAGGACTGGCGGAAGGTGAAGCTGGTGCGTGCGTGGTCCCCTGTCGGTGACACCAGGGGAGAGTTCGGCGACCCCGTGGCCTATTCGCATCCCACGGCCCGGCGGGTGCTCAACCGGGTGTTTCTTGCGTCCGTTCGTGACACCGTGTGGCTGCTCACGCAGGGGGACGCCGTCCTTCGCGGCTTCGGGGCGGACGGAGGCAGCGTGG
>DASQBH010001598.1:0-4928 GCA_035635315.1 Longimicrobium sp. | reverse complement strand
GAAGGGACGGGCGATCGTCAGGCTACGAACGGAGGGCGACTCGTGGAGGGGGTGGATCGGTAGACAGGGAGGGAGACGCGTAGGAGCCGCGCCCGGCGGCCATGCCGTCGGTGCGGTGCGCGTCGAACGCCGGGAGGGACGATGCCAGCGTGGGTGCCGCGGTGGCGCCGCACGCCGTCGCCACGCCGCATCCGCCCGCCAGGTGCTGCACCGGCGAGGGGGGATGACGGTGGTCGTCCCGCTGCTCGGCCGGGGCCGGCGCGGGGGCGTGGTGGCCGTGGTGAGCGGACGCCGCCGCGTGCTCCGCCTGCCCCGACGGCGCGGGGGCCATCGGGCAGTCGGCCACCATCGCCCGGGTCCAGGCGAAGCAGGCCAGCAGCAGCAGCGAGATCAGCGTACGCATGGCATCCAATATAGCCCCCTCCCCTACCTTCCGGCAAGCCGCCCCCTCGCGCGGCGCGCCCCGGCGCCGCATCTTCCACGCCAGGGCAGGTGCACGCAACTACGGATGGGAGAACGGGATGGCGTCGGAGCGGGGGACGGAAGGCGGCGAGCGGCTGGTGTCGGACCGGGTGTTCGGGGCGATCGGGGGGATCTTTCTGCTGCTGGGACTCGTCTTCCTGGTCCGATCCTTTCTGCCGGGCGGATCCGACACCGGCGCCGGCCCGGCGGGCGCCGCGGTCCCCACGCTGCGGATCCTGAGCCCCGCCCCCGGCGCACAGGCCGCGCAGCCGCTGGCGGTGGAGTTCGACGCGGGGGCGGAGCTCGCCCTGGGGCCCACCGGGTGGACGGCGGAGGGTCGCCACCTGCACCTGTTCGCCGGCGGCACGGAGCTGATGGCGACCGCCACGGAGATTCAGCCCCTCGGCGGCACCCGCTACCGCTGGACGCTGGCGCGGCTCCCCGGCGATTCCACCACGCTGCGCCTGGCCTGGTCCGACGAGCGCCACCGCACCATCCCCGAAGGGGCCTCCGCCCCGGTCCCCGTCCGCCTGCGCTGATCGCGAGTCCGCGGATACAGTCATCCCGACTGCAGGTTGTCACACCAGGGAAGCAGAGAAAGGCGCGGATTTTCGCAGTCAGTTCTCCGCTTCCTCTGCTCCTCTGCGCGAGAGTGTGTTTAAGAATCAGCCCAACCGATTGACTTCCTGAGGGAGGCGCCGCTCCCAACTCTCTGCTGCACAAGGAATTTGGCGCCGACCGAAGGATCTCGCCGGCAGCACCCGGGGGCTGGATCGGTGCCGCGTGGCCAGCCCCGCAATCGCCGAGACGAGATCCTTCGGTCGCGCGCAGGCGGTTGAGCAACTTCAGGTTCCGGAGGCGCGCTCCCTCAGGAAGTCAATCCTCGGTTTTCTGAAGACCAGCTTCTTGAACACGCTCTGAGACACGTCGTTTCCGGATCGGCATGAGCATGAGGCCCGTACCGGCGCGCGAACGAATGAGTTGACGGGGGACCGGGCCGGACGTACCCTGTTCTGTCCCCAGCGGATCGGGCCCAACCCCTCCGGGCCTGCGGCACCCCCCTCCATCAAGACAGTCACCCAGGAGCAGGCGCATGGCGCTCCCCATCCTACGCCCCCTGTCGTTCGGCGAGATCCTGGACGGCGCCTTTACGCTGTACCGGCGCAACTTCGTTACCTTCGGCCTCACGACGCTCATCCCCACCGTCGGCATCATCATCGGCTTCTTTACGCTGGGCAGCGGCTACGTCGACGCGATGACCAGCGGCGACCCCCTGGTGATGATGACCCAGATGCTGACGGGCCTGTGGAAGCTGACGCTCCTTTTCCTGGCCGGCGCGCTGGTGATGTGGCCGGCGCTCACGCGCGAGGTGGCACAGGCGTACACGGGCCAGCCCACCTCCCTGGCCGATGGCTTTGCCGCCGGCGCCCGCGCGGCCCTGCCCCTGTTCGGCGCGGCGGTGCTGACGTGGATCGCCATGATCGTGACGGGGTTCGGGGCGGGCATCGTGCTCAGCATGGTGATGATGGCCTTCGGCGCGATGGGCAACGCCATGGGCGTGGTGGGGATGGCGCTGGCCTTTCTGGGATACTGCGCCTTCGTCCTCGCCTTCGCCGCGCTGCTCTTCGCGGTGGTTCCCGCGGTGGTGGTGGAGGGCGCCGGGCCGCTGCAGGCGCTGGAGCGCTCGTTCACGCTGGCCCGCGACGCCCTGGGGCGGGTGGTGGGGGTGATGACGGTCGCCATCCTGATCGCCTACCTCCCCATGCTGGCGGTGATGGCGCTCACCGGCTGGTTTGCCCGGATGATGGACCCCGGCGCCCTGGGCAGCGGCGAGCTGTTCATCACCCAGCAGGTGCTGGGGATGAGCGTGGGGATCCTCACGACCCCGTTCCTGGCCTCGGTGATCGTCCTCCTCTACTTCGACCGCCGCGTCCGCACCGAAGCGCTGGACGTGCAGATGATGACCGACTCCCTCGCCCTCGCCGGCGACTGATCGGCGGCGGAAAAAGGACACAGCAACGCGCGCTCCCCTAACCCGGCGTAGCCGGAACCAAAGAGGAGCGGGGCAGCGGGTTTGAGCGTGCCCCTCCGCTGCGCTCCGGGTCGGGCTGCGCGCGCAGTAGGCAACGATACGACTGTTGCCAACTGCGCCGAGCCCCCGGCGCTCAAGAGCCTCGACGCACTTCGTCCACGCTCGTGCATTCGCGCCGTTTTCTCGGCCCTGCGGGCGCGCATCCCTCACGCGAAGTGATCCGCCCGAAGGGCCTCGAAGAGATAAGCGCGGAATCCGGACCCGCTCCGATTGCGACAGGTTAACTCCCGCGTTTGCAATGGCTTCAGCGGGTGCCGCGAACAAATCTTGCGCAAGATGCGCGAGATTTCATTGGTAAGGGACTATGACGTTCCTGACCAAACGGGTGTCGTCCTTGCGCACACGTCAAACTCTCACACCGCCATCGCTTGCGCGCGACCAACCCTTCTCCCCTTGCGTGAGCCCAGCGTCCCGGATAGCTCCAGTCCCACGATGGTACCGGCAAAATCCTTCGGTCGGCCAGGATGTATCGCGACGATGATCTATGGGGCGGCTCCTCCCTAAGATGACGGTTCATGTAAAGCCGCGGTTGGAACGGCGACAAGCCCCGCCGGGTGTCTCGAGGAGATCTCCGGGCGGGGCTTAATTGTCATCGGCCTGCGGATCTGCTTTGCCAGGGGGGCTGGCAGCCCCAGGTAAAGCCAGCCCTGCGCTCCGTCATTCGTCCGCCCACCACCGGGCCGGCTCCCCCGCCGCCAGCGCGAGAACCGGGTCGTCCGCCTTCCATGTTTCGTCCAAAGCGTCGAACAGCGCCTCCCGCGCCTCCCGCTGCGCCGCCTCGACCACCTCCGCCAGCGCGGCCAGCCTGGTTTCATCAAAGAGACGGATGAGGGGAAGCGCGATGCCCATCTTCTGGCGCACGCGCACCACCATCTGTATGGCGGAGATGGAGTCGCCGCCCAACTCGTTGAAGTCGTCGTCCAGGTACACGCGATCGATGCCCAGCACCTCCTGCCAGATCGCCGCTAGCGTGCGCTCAACCTCCGTCCGCGGCTCCCGGAGGGTGCGCCTCGGGACGGGCGCGGGAAGGGCGCTGCGGTCCAGCTTTCCGCCGGGCGTGAGCGGCAGCTCGTTCAGCGCCACGATGGCTGAGGGGACCACGTAGTCCGGCAGCTGCTCCCGGAGGGCGCCGCGAACCTCATCCTCCAGCCGCGCCCCGTCGCGCGCGGCGCCGGAGGCGGGGACCACGTACGCCACCAAGCGGCGCTCGCCGGGGGTGTCCTCGCGCACCTGCACCACCGCGGCCGCCACCGCCGGGTGGCGGCGCACGATCGCCTCGATCTCGCCGGGCTCGATGCGGAAGCCGCGCACCTTCACCTGGAAGTCGCTGCGGCCCAGGAACTCCAGCGTGCCGTCGCCGCGCCACCGCGCGCGGTCGCCGGTGCGGTACAGGCGGGCGCCCGGGGTGGCGGAGAAGGGATCGGGCAGGTACCGCTCGGCGGTGAGCCCCGGCGCCCGCAGATAGCCGCGCGCCACCCCTTCGCCGCCCACGAACAGCTCGCCGGGAACGTCCACGGGCAGCGGGCGCAGCACGGCATCAAGCACGTAGGCGGTGCCGCCGGCGACGGGGCGCCCGATGGGGATGGAGGCGCGCCCGCAATCATCAGGCTCGATTGCATGGCAGCAGGAGAAGGTGGTGTTCTCGGTTGGCCCGTACCCGTTGATCAGCCGCGGCCGCGGGTGCATCTCCAGCACCTGGCGCACGTGCAGGACGGAGAGGACGTCGCCCCCCGCCAGCAGCTGCGTGAGCCCGCCCAGCGCGGGGAGCCCCGCGTCCACCACCTGGTGAAAGAGCCCGGCCGTCAGCCAGGCGCTGGTCACGCCGTGGCGCGAGATGAATTCGCCCAGCGCCTCCGGCGTCGGCCGCTCCGGGGGATAGATGGCCAGGCATCCGCCGTTCAGAAGCGGTGCCCACAGCTCCAGCGTGGAGGCGTCGAAGGAGACGGGCGCCAGCTGCAGCCAGGTCTCATCCGCGCCGAAGCGCGCGTAGTCCGCCCCGCGCACCAGGCGCAGCACGGCGCGGTGCGGCACCACCACCCCCTTGGGGCGGCCGGTGGAGCCGGAGGTGTAGATTACGTAGGCGGCGCCTTCCGGTCCCGCGTCTGGCCACGCCTCGTCCCCGCCCGGTCCGGCCGCGAGCGCATCCCACTCGTGCTCAATCCGCAGCGCCCGCAGGTCCGGCGGAAGGATGCCCACCAGGTGCTCCTGCGCCACGGCGACGCGGGCGCGGCAGTCGCTCAGCATCCACGCCACCCGCTCCCGCGGGTACTGCGCGTCGACGGGGACGTAGGCGCCGCCGGCCAGCAGGATGCCCAGGATCCCCGTCACCAGCTGCGGCGAGCGCTCCATCACCAGCGCCACCGGCTCGTCGGCC
>DASQBH010001597.1:0-5027 GCA_035635315.1 Longimicrobium sp. | reverse complement strand
GCTCAAAGGCGTTGGGATCGCGCACGGCGATGTCCGCCAGCACCTTGCGGTCGATCTCGATGCCACCCTTGCGCAGGCCGTCCATCAGCCGCGAGTACGACAGGCCGTTCATGCGGGCGGCCGCGTTGATGCGGACGATCCACAGGCGGCGGAACTCGCGCTTGCGGTTCTTGCGGTCGCGGTACGCGTACTTGTGTGCGCGCTCCACGGCCTCCTTGGCCGTCTTGTACAGGTTCTTGCGGCGGCCAAAGTACCCCTTGGCTTGGGCAAGGATCTGGTTCTTGCGCTTGAGTCGCGCAACGTTGGTGCTTACACGCGGCATGTCAGCCCTCTCGTTTCAAGAAATCGTAGGTCGGCGAAAGTCAGTTGGCGAGCAGGCGCTTTACGCGCTGTTCGTCGGCCTTGGCGAGCATGGTGGTGCCGCGCAGGTTCCGCTTCCGCTTGGGCGACTTCTTGGTGAGGATGTGGCTGGTGAACGCGCTTCCACGCTTCACACGGCCCTTGGCCGTGCCCTTGAAGCGCTTGGCGGCGCTGGCCAGCTGCGTAAACGCGTTGGGATCGCGCACCGCCAGGTCGGCGAGCACCTTGCGGTCGATCTCGATCCCGGCCTTGTTCAGACCGTCCATCAGGCGCGAGTACGAAAGCTCGTTCTGCCGCGCCGCCGCGTTGATGCGGATGATCCACAGGCGGCGGAACTCGCGCTTGCGGTTCTTGCGGTCGCGGTACGCGTACTTGTGCGCCCGCTCCACGGCCTCCTTGGCGGTCTTGTACAGGTTCTTCCGGCGACCGAAGTAGCCCTTGGCCTGCTTGAGGATCTGGTTCTTGCGCTTAAGTCGCGCAACGTTGGTGCTTACACGCGGCATCTCAGCCTCCCGTTACAGAAGTTCGTCGTTTGCGATCAGGAGGCGAGCAGGCGCTTTACGCGCTTCTCGTCGGCCTTGGCGAGCATGGTGGTGCCACGCAGCGCCCGCTTACGCTTGGGCGACTTCTTGGTCAGGATGTGGCTGTGGAACGCGCTCCCGCGCTTCACACGGCCCTTGGCCGTGACCTTGAAGCGCTTGGCGGAGCCGCGGTGGCTCTTCATCTTGGGCATCTTGAACTACCTTTCGTCCCCGGCCGATGCGGCCGCGGTGGGTTGGCTGGTCTGCTGCGGCTGCGCGGGCTTTGCCGCCACGGGGGCAAGCACCATCACCATGCTGCGGCCTTCCAGCATGGGGTGGGCTTCCACCTTGGAAACCTCCTGCAGCTCCTGAAACACCCGGTCCAGCACCTTCCGCCCGTATTCCGGGTGGGCCATCTGGCGTCCCCGGAACATCATGGTGAGCTTGACCTTGTTCCCCTCTTCGAGGAACCTCTTGGCGTGGCGCACCTTGAAGTCGAAGTCGTGCTCCTCGATCCCCGGGCGCATCTTCACTTCCTTCAGCTGCACGTGGTGCTGCTTCTTGCGCGCCTCGCGCGCCTGACGCTGCTCCTCGTACTTGAACTTGCCGTAGTCCATGATGCGGCAGACCGGCGGCCGGGCAAGCGGCGCGACCTCCACGAGGTCCAGCCCCTGCTCTTCCGCGATCTCCATCGCCCGTTCGATCGGCAGGATTCCGATCTGCTCACCGTCCGGCGAAATCACGCGGACGGGGCTGATCCGGATCTGCCGGTTCACACGCATCTTCTCGTTGATACGCCGCTCTCCGGTTTCTCGGGGTTGGTGCCAAAACCAAAAAAGACGGACCCAATCATTCGATCAGGTCCGTCCATGCGACGCACGAACGGACCGGTCCCCGGGGGGACGGCCGCTCGCGCCTCGCGCGGACCTGGCAGCATCGAGCGCCCCAAAAAGGCGCCGAGCCGAACAGGTGGAGGACCTGCCGGTCCCCACTTTCCAGCAATTTGGCGCGGTAATCTAGCGCCAGCCCTGGCCCCGTGTCAACCGGCGGCAGGGTGCCGAGTTGAATACATCGCGCCCGCCGGTCCGTAAGTGCGCGATTTTCGAGGGAGGCGAATTACACACATTCCGCTAGTGTTCAGCAGTCCGTCCCCAGGAGCGAATGAATTCGCCGCTGGAAATCCGCAAAGTCCGCCTGCGCGGACTCGGCGGCCCGGCGGTGTGCGGCGTCCCCACCACCTGCGCGTCCGCAACCGGGAAGGATGCCATCCCCGCCGTTGAAGCCCCGCGCAGTTTGCGGGGCTTTTCGCTGTTCCAGCCGCGGGTTCACCCGCCCAGGAAAGACCCGGCCGGCGACAACACGGCACGATGCAGATTGCGCGTCTGGTCGTGCCTTTGTACCGTCCGGCCCGCCGGGCGAATGAATTCGCGGCTGGGAAAACGTAATGTCCGCCTGCGCGGACTGCTCGTGCCGCACGCCGACCCTGTGCACACCCTCGGCCCCGTTCAGTTGAAGCCCCGCGCAGTTTGCGGGGCTTTCCGCTGTTCCAGCCGCGGGTTCACCCGCCCGGGACAAGCCCGGCGGAAACGCGTGGGTTGGAGTCGCGCCCCAAACCTTCCCTACCAGTCCCGCACGCCGTGGATGCGGTTCTGGTCCTGCTTGAGCTGCTGGCGCTGGACGCGCTGCTCGCGGGCTTCGGCGCCGGCCAGGATGCGCTCCGCCTGCTCGCGCGTCATCGGGCGGCCGGCGCCCTCGTTGGCGGTGGAGGGCTGGGGCTGCGGAGTGCCGGGGGTGGGCGGGTTCTGGCCACCGCCGCCGCTGGGGTTCTCGTTCTCCTCGTCGTCCCCGCCCCCTCCGCCGGCCTGCTCGCGAAGAAGGCGGTTGGCGAGCTCCAGGTTCCACTTGGCGTCGGCGTCCCCCGGATTGATCAGCAGGGCGCTGCGGTAGTGGCGGATGGCGCGCATCAGCCGGTCGCGGCGCTGCTCCGGCGGCATGCGTCCGGAGGCGACGGGCTGCAGGTCCGTGCCGCCGGCGTTGTACGCGGCGCGAAAGCGGATGTCGCCGTGGGCGCGCGCGCGGGCGGCGGCTTCCAGGTGCGGGCGCGCCTCGTCGTGGCGGCCCAGGCGCAGCAGGGCGGTCCCCAGGTTGTAGCGCACCGCGGCGGACGAATCGCCGTCCGCCAGCGCGCGGGCGTACCCCTGCGCCGCCGCCTGGTAGTCGCCGCGGCGGTAGGCACGCTCCGCATCCGCCAGCACCCCGCCGCCGATCAGCGCGGCGGCACCGGCGATCATCATCCATCGCATCATCCCCTGCTCCTCCTCCGCCCGCGCTCGGCGAGCGAATCCAGCGCGATCAGCAGCAGCGCGAAGCCCAGGAACCACTCGTAGCGGTTGTCGGGGAGCGACGTCCCCCGTCCACGCGCCGCGCGACCGCCCGCCGCGGCGACGGTGGCCAGCTCCGCCGCGCCGCGCGCGTCCGGCATCAACCGGAACGTGCCGCCCGTCTCCTGCGCGATGCGGCGGAGGGTCGCCTCGTCCAGGCGCGAGACGGCGGGCGTGCCGTCCAGCTCGCGCTTGACGCCCTCGCGCTCCCCCGTCTCCGGGTCGATGTCCGGCACCGGCCCGCCCGCCGCCGTGCCGATGCCGACGGTGTGCACCGGCACCCCCCGCCGCCGCGCGTGGCCGATGGAGGCGCCGATCAGCTCCGCCGGCTCCAGTGCCTCCCCATCGCTCACCAGAACGATGGAGCCGCCGGTGGGCCCCTCCCCTGCTCCACCCAGCAGCGCCAGCGCCTGGCGCAGCGCGGAATCCAGCGAGGTGCCGCCCTGGTTCACGATCTCGGGCGAGAGCGCGTCCAGGTACAGGTGGATGGCGGAGCCGTCGGAGGTCAGCGGCGAGAGCGCGTGGCCGCTGCCGCCGAACGCGATCAGCCCCACCCGCGAGCCGGCCAGGCGGTCCACCAGCGTCCGCGCCAGCGCGCGCTCCCGGTCCAGCCGCGACGGCGCCACGTCCTGCACCAGCATGGAGTTGGATGCATCCAGCACCAGCACCACGTCGCCGCGGCCGGGCGCGCCCGTCTCCGCCGAGCCCCAGCGCGGACCCGCGGCGGCGATGCCCAGCAGCGCGCCCGCGGGAAGGAGGAGCGCGGCGCGGCCGCCGGGAAAGCGGCGCAGGTCCGTCCCCGCCAGCCGCCGCACCAGCGCGGGGTCGCCCAGCGCCCGGGCCACGTCGCGGCGGCGGCGCCACCAGAGCAGCAGCGCGGCCAGCAGCAGCGCGGGAAAGAGCGCGATCAGGTGCAGCAGGAAGGGATCTTCCCAGCGGATCTCCGTCACGGCACCCTCCCCCAGCGGGTGGCGCGGAAGAGCCATTCCAGGATCAGCAGCACGGCGCCGGCCAGCAGGAACGGGAGGTACCAGTCGCTGTAGCGCACGTAGCGGCGTACACGCACCGGCGTGCGCTCAAGCCGGTCGATCTCGGCGTAGATGCGGCGCAGCGCGTCGGTGTCCTTCGCGCGGAAGTAGCGGCCGCCGGACGTGGTGGCGATCTCGGCGAGCAGCTTCTCGTCCACCGTCGTCCGCGCCATCGCGTAGCGCACGCCCACGCGGGTCATGGCGACGGGGATGCGCGCCACCGTGTCGCTGCCCATGGCGATGGTGTAGACGCGGATGCCCAGCAGCGACGCGGCGCGCGCGGCCTGCCGCGGGTCCACCTCGCCGCGGTTGTTGGCGCCGTCGCTCATCAGCACGACCACCTTCGACCGCTCCTCCGCCTTCCGCAGGCGGGCGGCGGCCGCGGCCAGGCCGTCGCCGATGGCCGTCCCCTCGCCCAGGCCGCCGGACTGCAGCCCGCCGACCGCGTCCGCCAGCACGGCGTAGTCGCGCGTCAGCGGCACGCGCGTCATCGCCTCCGCCGCAAAGGCAACGAGTGCGATGCGGTCGTTCTCGCGCCCCTGGATGAAGCGCGCGACCGTCTGCTTGGCCGCGCCCAGGCGGTTCCGCGGGCGCAGGTCCTCCGCCAGCATGGACTGCGACACGTCCACGGCGAGCACGATGGCGATCCCCTCCGACGTCTCTTCCACGATCCGCGCGCGCAGCTGCGGCCCCGCGAGCGCGACAACGAGCAGCCCGAAGCTGATCGCCCGCAGCAC
>DASQBH010001596.1:0-3805 GCA_035635315.1 Longimicrobium sp. | reverse complement strand
GCCGTCCGCCGCGATGTGGTGCCCCACGAACTGCAGCACCTGCTGGTCGGGGCCGTCGGCGTGCAGGTGCACCCGGAACAGGGGCCCCTCCTGCAGGTCGAAGCCCTCGCTCATGGCGCGGCGCATGGCCTCGGCCAGCCGCTCCGGGTCCGCCGCGCCGGTGGACGCGTCTACCGCCAGCGGCAGCGCCGGGAGTGAGGGGAGCACGCGCTGGGTCTCGCCCGAGGGATCGAAGACGGTGCGCAGCGAGGCGTGGTGCGCCACCAGGTCCTCCACCGCCGCCCGCAGCGCCGCGGCGTCCAGCCGTCCCTGCACGCCCACCAGAAACTGCACGTGGTAGGCACGGGAGGCGTCCTCACCCAGCTGCGAGGCCACCCACACCTGCCGCTGCGCGGGGGTCAGCGCGAACTCCGCCGCCTGCGCCGAGGGAAGGGCCGACGGCGCCGGCGGGGCGGAGACGGAGGTGCCGCCGCCGGGCTTCGGGGGGAGAAAGCCGCCCTCGCGCAGGGCGTGCAGGCTCTCGCGGAGCGCGCGCACCATGGCGTCGCAGTCCTCGTCGGTGTGCTGGGTGGAGACGAAGCAGCCGCGCCCCTCCCAGATGTAGATCCCCCGCTCCAGCATGTGGTAGAACAGCAGGTCGATGAACGGGTCATCCGACCGGAAGGCGAAGCGGAAGTACGAGTGGGCGTGCACCACGCGGATCGGCACGCCCTCCTCCTCCAGCACGGCGCGCAGGTTGGCCACCAGGCGGTTGGCGCGGGCGTGCAGGCGGTCGTACATCGCCGGCCCCTGCTCCTTGAGGTGCACCAGCACCGCGTGCGCGGCCGCCATCACCACCGGGTGCTTGCAGAAGGTCCCCGCGAAGAAGGTCTGGTCGGCGGAGGGATAGCTGTCGTCGCCGAAGCTCCACTCGCCGCCGTCGATGGCGTCCATGAAGCGGGGGCACCCGGCCAGCACGCCCAGGGGAAAGCCGCCGCCGATCACCTTGCCGTAGGTGGCCATGTCGGCGCGCACGCCAAAGAACTCCTGCGCGCCGCCGTGGCCCAGCCGCAGGCCGGTGATCATCTCGTCGAAGATGAGCGCCGTGCCGCTCTTCGCGGTGATGGCGCGTACCTCGTGCAGCCACTCGCGGGGCTGCATCCCGGGGTTGTTGCTCTGGATCGGCTCCACCAGCACGGCGGCCAGCTCGCCGGCGTGGGCGCGCAGGTACTCCAGCGTCTCGGGGGTGCCGTACGGCAGGACGACGACGTCTTCCACCATCCCCTGCGGGGTGCCGGGGGCGATGGGGCGCGGGCGGCCGCCCGGGGTGGCCGCGGGGCGCGCCAGGATGCCGTCGAAGCACCCGTGGTACGAGCTCTCGAACTGCACCACCTTGTCGTTGCCGGTGACCGCGCGCGCCACGCGCAGCGCCGTCATCACCGCCTCCGACCCCGTGTTGCAGAAGGTGACGCGCTCCATCCCCGTCAGCTCGCGCAGCAGCGCGGCGGTGGGGCCGGCCAGGTCCGACTGCGGCCCGGTGTGGCAGCCGCGGCGCAGCTGCTCCTCCACCGCCCTGACGATGAAGTCCGGACGATGGCCGAAGAAGTGGACGCCGAAGCCGATGGTGAAGTCCACGTACTCGTTGCCGTCCACGTCCCACAGCCGGGTGCCCTGCGAGCGCTCGCCCACCACGGGGTACAGCAGCTCCTTGCGGGCCAGGCGGAAGTTGTACGAGGCGCGGTTGTCCGACAGGTGCGGCCGGTTGCGGGCCGCGTACTCCTTGGAGCCCCGCGTGCGCGCCGTGTAGCGCTCCACCAGCGCCTGGAAGTGGGCCGCCTGCTGCGGCGTGTAGCCGCCGCCCTGCGCCAGGGTGGCGCTCACCGGGCGGTGCGGGCCGTGCGAGGCGGGCGCCTTGGCGGGCGTGTCCGGCGTCTCCAGCGCGGCCTGCACCCGCTCCAGGCGGGTGGGAGGCGCGGCGTGCCCGTTCTTGCCGTTGGCCGCGTGCGCGCCGTTCCCGGCCGCGTGGCCGTTCGTCGTCCCGTTGCCGACGTGGCCGTTCGTCCCGTTCGCCGCGTGGCCGTTCGTCCCGTTTGCCGGGGGCGCCGCGGCGACGGGGGCGGCCGCGGGGGCCGCGACGGCGGGAAGCATCGGCGCGGGGCCGCCGCCCAGCAGGTGCAGCTGGCTCTGGATGATGGCCAGCTGCTGGGCGAAGATCCCCTGCAGCCCGGCGCCGTCGCCCGCGGGCGCGGCGTACACGTGCGGCACCTGCACCATCACGGGAGCCGCGGGCGCGGCGGCGGCGGGTGCCGGCGCGGGTGCCGCGGCGGCCGGCTGGACCGGCTCGGCGGCGGCGGGCGCGGGAGCCTCGGCCGCGGCCGGCGTCTCGCCGGGGAGCACGAAGTCGGCGGCGAGCGCGCCGTCCAGGTGCACCGCCAGCGCCTGCAGGGACGACAGCCCCTCCAGCAGCCGGCGGAACGGCACGCGCACCCCGAAGGTGCTCTGGATGCCGCGGCTCAGCTGCATCAGCATCAGCGAGTCGGCGCCCAGCTCCAGGAAGCTGGCGTCGGCGTCCAGCTCGCCCGGCTCCATCCCCAGCAGGCGGGCGAACAGGTCGGTCAGGGAGCCGGTGATCCGGGACGCGCGGGAGGGAGCCGGGGTCGATACGGTTTGCACGGGGGGCTGCATCGGTTCGGGGTTGCTAAACGCGGACGTAGAGGACGGCGTCCCGGACTGGCCGGGGACGGAAGCGGCGGACGGCGCGGGCGCGGCGGCCCGCGGCTGCACCCGGTGCACGGTGCGCTCGAACGGATAGGCGGGGAGCGGGACCTTGCGGCGCGCCTCGCCGCCGCGCAGGGCGGACCAGTCCAGGTCCACCCCCGCGGTCCACAGCGCGCCGGCCGCTTCGCACACCGCCAGGTCGGCGGCGTACGGCTGGCCGGCGCGGGCCAGGCTCTTGACGATCACCCGCCCGGCGCCCTGCGGGTGGCGGCGCGCGAAGGTGCCCAGCGTTTCGCCGGGGCCCACCTCCAGCAGCACGCGGCCGGCGTTCTCCAGCAGCCGCGCGGCGCCGTCGGCAAAGCGCACCGTCTCGCGCAGGTGGCGCACCCAGTAGCCCGGGTCCGTGGCCTGCTCGGCGGTGATCCAGTCGCCGGTGACGTTGGATAGGAAGGGGAGCGACGGCGCGGCGGGGCGGGCCCGGCGCACCTCGTCGCCGAACGCGGCGAGGATGGGGTCCATGGCCGCGGAGTGGAACGCGTGCGAGGTGTGCAGACGCCGGGCGTCCACCTCGCGCTCGCCCAGCAGGCTCTCCAGCGCGTCGATCTCCGCCGCGTCGCCCGACACCACGCAGCTCGCGGCGCCGTTGACGGCGGCCAGGCAGGCGCGCCCGGCCAGCAGCGGCCGCACCTGGGCCTCGGGGAGCGGCACGGCCACCATGGCGCCCGCGGGGAGCGACTGCATCAGCCGTCCCCGCGCGGCGACGAGCTTGAGCGCCGCCTCCACGGTGAACACGCCCGCCAGCGTGGCGGCCACGTACTCGCCGATGCTGTGGCCCAGCATGGACTCGGGCTTCACCCCCCACGACATCCACAGCTGCGCCAGCGCGTACTCCACCGTGAAGAGCGCCGGCTGGGTGACGCGGGTCTCGCGCAGCACCTCGTTGGCCGCCTCCTCGCCGTCCGGCGCGGGAAAGAGGGCGGAGCGCAGGTCCATCCCCAGCTCCGGCATCAGCGCGGCGGCGCAGCGGTCCACCTCGCGGCGAAAGACGGGCTCGCCCTGGTACAGCTCGCGCGCCATCCCCGCGTACTGCGTTCCCTGGCCCGGGAAG
>DASQBH010001595.1:0-3652 GCA_035635315.1 Longimicrobium sp. | reverse complement strand
AACTCTGCTAACTCTGCTAACTCTGCGTGAGGCCCATCTTTTGGAGTGCGGGCACAGCTTCCCGGAAACGCAGAAACGCGGGGGCGGGCTTGCGCGCAAGGGCGCGGCAGGGTTCAATGCAGGCGCGGCGTGGTTCCTGCTTGTGCGCGGCTGGCTCCGCGCGCGACACACGCCGTGCGGACTTCTCGCCACACACAACGAATGCCTCGCAACCGCGACAGGGAGTCCCAACCCCACGTCCCCGGCCCACACCGCGTGGTGGAGGAGGGCGAGTCGGAGACGCTGCTGCAGCGCCCGGAGCCCCAGGCGCCGCGCCCCGCGCCGTCCACCTACCCCGGCCCGCCGGCCGCGCGGCCGCACCCCGAAGAGCACAAGAGCAAGGGGCAGCGCTTCATCGAGCGGATGATGGAGGCGCGCGGCCGGCCGTTCCTGCGGCTCGCGTTCTACTACGTGCTGCTGATCAGCGTGATGTCGCTGCTGGTCTACTACGTGCCGGCGGTGCGCGAGGCGTTCCTTTCGTCGCAGGCCCTCACCATCGAGGAGGGCGGCGGCTTCGTGGGGCCGGTGGGCGAGGACTTTGGCGCCCGGGTCTCGCTGAACGAGGCGCTGCGCCGGGCCATGGGCACGCTGCTGGTGATTCTGGGCGCGCTGTCGCTGGTGGTGCCGGTGGCGTGGGTGTACATGCTCACCAAGCGCTTTCGCTACGACCCGGCGCTGGTGTCGTCCGTCATCATCCTCCCCATCGTCGTCGCGGGCATCGCGCTGGTGGTAAAGAACAGCGTGGCGCTGGCGTTCGCGCTGGCGGGGATCGTGGCGGCGGTGCGGTTCCGCAACACGCTCAAGGACCCGCGCGACGCCGTCTACATCTTCCTGGTGATCGGCATCGGCCTGTCGTCGGGCGTGCAGGCGCTGGACGTGGCGCTGGCCATGTCGCTGGCGTTCAACTACGTGGTGCTGCTGGTGTGGAAGTTCAACATCGGCAGCATCTACAGCGGCCGCTACGCGCGCACGGGGATCCTGTCCTCCGGGCCGCAGCGGCTGCTGCTGGCGCAGGAGCCCGAGGGGCAGCGCGAGGTGCGGCGAAGAATGCTGGAGCAGGCGCAGGAGATCCGCACCGACGGCATTCTCCTGGTGCACTCGCACCAGCCGGACCTGGCGCGGATCACCGTGCAGGAGGCGCTGGCCGACATGGCCAGGGACTGGCAGCTGGTGGACGTGGTGAAGCGCGAGGAGGAAGACCTGTTCACGCTGGAATACCTCGTGCGATTGAAGGGGAGCGCCTCGGCGCCGGAGCTGGTGGGGGCGCTGGACGAGCGGTGGGGGGCGCAGGTGGCGGCGGCGGAGTACGTGCCGTTCCGCGCGCGGCGCAAGAAACGGAAGAAGCGGGCCTGACGCCGGGGTGGGCGCGGCCCCGTTTGCGTGCATCCGGGGGAGGATCGTGGTGAAGCAGAGGATGGAATGGACGCGGCGCGCGGCGGCGGGGGCCGCGTGCGCCGCGCTGCTGGCGTCGGCGGCGTGCGGCAGGCCGGCGCTGGGGCTGGGGCGGACGGTGGGGCCCATCCCCATGGATTCGGTGGCGGTCAACCTGGTGCTCATCGGCGACGCGGGGCTCCCCAACCCGGCGGGCGAGCCGGTGCTGCGCGCGCTGCAGAACGAGATCGCGGCGACGCCGGGCAAGAGCTTCGTCGTCTTTCTGGGCGACAACCTGTACCCCGTGGGGCTTCCGGACACGCTGACGGAGCCCGGGCGCGAGGGGCTGCGCATCCTGCGCGCGCAGATGCAGCCGCTGCGGGACACCAACACGCGCGGCGTCTTTGTCCCCGGCAACCACGACTGGGGGCAGGGGGCGCCGGACGGATGGGGGAACGTGGTCCGGCAGGAGCGCTTCATCAACACCGAGGGCGCGGGGCTGTTCGGAATGGAGCCGCGCGACGGGTGTCCGGGGCCGGTGGTGATCGACCTGGGCGACGTGGTGCGGCTGATCGCCATCGACAGCCACTGGTGGCTGCACCCCAGCACCAAGGGCGGCCCCGGCCGGTGCACCCCCGGAACGGAGCAGGGGGTGGTCGATTCGCTCCGCGTCGCCCTGGCCACGGCGGGGGACCGGCGGACGGTGGTCGTGGCGCATCACCCCATCGTCTCGGGCGGGCAGCACGGCGGCTACTTCGACTGGCCCACGTACCTGTTCCCCTTTCACCCCTGGGCCCGGGTGGCGGGGCTGTTCGCGCGGCAGGACGTGACGGGGCGCGAGTACCGGCACATGTCGGCGGAGCTGGCGCGCGCGTTCGTGGTGGACACGCCCACCGTCTACGCGGCGGGGCACGAGCACAACCTGCAGGTGTTCCGCCGCGATCCGGCCAAGTACCTGCTGGTGAGCGGCGGGGGGATCTACGGGCACACGACCACGACACGGGCCATCACCGGCACCCGCTACATCCGCCAGGCCAGCGGCTACCAGCGCATCACCTTTCTGCAGGACGGGCGGGCGCGCCTGAGCGTGATGGTGGTGGACGCGGAGGGGAACGCCACGGAGGACTTTTCCATATGGCTGGACGTGCCGCCGATCACACGGGGGACGGGATCGGCACCCGCGGGTACCGGGGGCGGCCGGTGAGGCGGGCCCTGCTGCCGCTGGCCGCGGCGCTGATCGCCGCGCCCCTGGCCGCGCAGGCGGGGGGGACGGAGCGGGTGGCGGCGGGGCCGCAGTACCGCGCGGGCGCCCTGAAGCGCGCGCTGCTGGGCCGCAGCTACCGGGAGCTGTGGACCACGCCGGTGAACGTCCCCGTCCTGGACCTGCGCACCTTCGCGGGCGGGTTGACGCCGACGGAGACGGGGGGCGGCAACCAGACGCTCTCCCTGCGCTTCGAAGGGGCCGACGGCAAGGAGTACGCGTTCCGCGCGGTGGACAAGGACCCGGGGCGGGGCGAGGGCGGGCGCGGGGGGATCACCGGGTGGGTGCTGAAGGACCAGGTGAGCTCGCAGAACCCCGCCGGCGCGCTGGTGGCGGGACGGCTGATGGACGCCACCGGCGCCCTGCACGTGGACCCGCAGCTGTTCGTGATGCCCGACGACCCGCGGCTGGGCGAGTTCCGCGAGCAGTTCGCGGGGATGCTGGGGCAGATGGAGGAGCGCCCCGGCGACCGCTTCGGCGGGGCGGCGGAGGTGCTGGACACCGAGGAGTTCCTTCCCCTGCTGCAGGGCGACCCGGCCAACCGGCTGGCGGCGGAGGAGTACCTCACCGTCCGGCTGATGGACTTTCTGCTGGGCGACTGGGACCGGCACGAGGACCAGTACGGCTGGGCGCGCTTCGACCGCGGCGGCGTGCGGACGTGGCGCCCGGTCCCCCGCGACCGCGACTACGTGTTCGTGGACTACGACGGGCTGGGGATCGACGTCGCCCGCCCCTTCGTTCCCAAGGCGGTGCGCTTCAGGCGCGAGTACGGCAACCTGTTCGGGCTCATCAAGCAGGCGCAGTACCTGGACCGGCGGCTGCTGGGGGAGCTGGACCGCGCGGCGTGGGACTCGGTCGCCGCCGCCCTGCGCGCGCGGGTGACGGACGCGCTGATCGACGACGCGGTGCGGCGGATGCCGGCGGAGGACCAGGCGATCGTGGGCGCGGAGCTCGCCGCCACCCTGCGCGCCCGCCGCGACG
>DASQBH010001594.1:0-2224 GCA_035635315.1 Longimicrobium sp. | reverse complement strand
GGGGAAAGGAGGACGATGGCGATGCCTACGAAGGGATGGACAGGGAACTCCAGATTCACGGGCTGATCACTGCGTCAGGCGACAAACGGCGGTGCAACAGGCGGTGATCGTCGGAGGGTATGACGGTTGTGTCTGCGGGTTGGATGCGAGACGAAGGCGGCGTAGCGCCCGGTGGGAGCCGCGCCGCTTTGCCGTGCGGGAATGGAGCCTGCTGGGAGAGTGATCCAGCAGCACATACCCGGCTCGACGGGCGCCGCGGTTTCGCATCCCGGCTGCGCCCGTCGACCGCCCGGACGCACCCATCACCCGATCCACCGCATGCGAAGCATCGCCAGTTTCTCCCTCATCCTGCTGTTTACCGGTCCCGCGGGTCTCGCCGCACAGGCGGAGGTGCCGCTGTGGCGCGTGGAGCCGGCCGCGCGCGCGGGGACGGGCGAGGGGGCCGGCGCGCTGACGCCGATCTCGGACCTGACGGTGGGGCGCGACGGAACGTTGTACGTGTCGCAGCCGCAGGAGCACGTGGTAAAGATCTACCGCGCCGACGGGCGCTACCTGCGGTCCCTGGGCAGAGAGGGCGAGGGTCCCGGCGAGTTCGCCCAGCCCACCACGCTGGGCTGGCGAGGCGACTCCCTGTGGGTGGCGGACCCGGCGCAGGCGCGCATCAGCCTGTTCCGTCCGGACGGCACCTTTGTGCGCGCCATCACCTTTTCGCACGCGTCGCAGGTGACGGAGGGGCGGACCAACATCCCCGCGTACCTGCTGTCCGACGGCTCCGTGCTGGGCTGGTGGCAGGCGCCGCTGCAGCTGCTGTCGCAGGGCAGGCCGGTCAGCAGCCCCATGGTGCGCTTTACCCCGCGGGGAGAGCCGATCAACGTGATGGCGCGCCGCGAGAGCCGCAACGAGTTCGGCGAGATCGTGGAGGGGAACAGCCGCACCTACTTTCCGCAGGCGTTCACGGATTCGCCGCTGGAGGCCGTTGCCCCGGACGGCTCCGGCGTGGTGATCGTGCGCCGCGACGCCGCCACCCGGGCCGGCCGGACCACCTTCCACGTGCGGCGGATGGATGCCTCCGGGCGCGTGACGCTGTCCAGGAACTACTCCTACGTGCCGATCCCGCTCTCGTCGGCCGCGGTGGACCGGGCGCTGGACGAGCACGAGAGCGCGCTGGGCGACACCCGCATCCGGACGCCGGAAGCCGCCGTGCTGCGCAGGGAGCTGCGGCGGCACCTCTACCGCCCGCGGTTCCTGCCGCCGGTGACGGCGCTGGTGCTGGGGCGCGACGGCACCATCTGGCTGCGGCGCGAGGAGCTGGGGCGGCCGATGGCGTGGTGGCACGTGCTGGACCCCGGCGGCCGCATCATCGGCCGCGCGTGGGTCCCCGCCAGGCTGAGCGTGCGCTACGCCGACCGCACCCAGCTCTGGGGCATCGAGCACGACGAACTCGGCGTCCCGACCCTGGTCCGGTTCCGGATCGTCCGTCGCGGTGATCGGTGGCCTGATTACCTTCGGCGCTGATGACGCTGTTCGTGGTGCCGATGGTGCACACGCTGCCGGACGACTTCGCGAACCGCCTGCGCCGCGACCGCACCAGCCATTACCGCGGGTGGTGCACGCCGTCCGTGACCCCCAGCCTGTCGCCGTGGACTGACGGTCGTAGACGGTTGGATACAATACGAAACGGCGCGGCTCCCGAGGGGGGCCACGCCGCATAGTCTTCTAACGTAGATGATCAGTGCGCCCCAAGCCCCAAGTGCAGATCTCTATCAGTCTCAGCGAGTTGTGAGACAAGGTCTTTTAGCGGTCCGAAATCAGTGATCCATAGATCGGAGATCCCTTGACTATACAATGAGAAGAAACTGCTCGGCGTGGGGTACTCAACGTGAATGTCAGGATGCATCGCTTTTGTGAAAAAACACCCTACAGCTTGCATCTTACTACCCGTAGGAGCGAGCAGAATACGGTGATTGGCAGCAAGTTCCCAATATAACTCTAGGAGCGTGCTGACCGTCTCTCTGTAATCCAATGTGGAAGTTCTTCGCGAAGGAAGAGTGCCGTGATCACCCTGTCGCTCAACGACCGGATTATCAGCAAACCACTCTTTGCGAAGTTGTTCATGTATCCATGCGGTTGCTCCTTCACGCCAGCTAAGCCGATCAGGCCTAATCCCGTTTATGAGAAAAAGGCGACTTGGATAAACTGCATCTAGCAGCGCTTGGGTAAGCCA